>CAYUNA010000122.1:2600-9868 GCA_964445895.1 uncultured Saprospiraceae bacterium
AGTGAAATCACAATCGCATGGGTCTGGGTTAGGATTAGTAATGTCGCAATCTACAAAGTCATCTACTGTATATCCTTCACATTCTGCAAAGCAAGCATTTGGAAATGCGAACGTTTCACCATCGACATCTACACATACTGGTTCGAAAGAAAATTCACAATCACAATCTGATGGGAAAGGATTTGTATCGTCACACTCTACTACTTGGTCAACTGTGTAACCTTCACACTCTGCGTAACATAAGTTAGGGAAAGTACAGATAATGCCTGGTGCAGTTTCAACACAAACCAATTCTAATGGCTCATCGTCACAATCTGGGCACGGTGATGGAAAAGTAGTATCATCACAAACTGTATATTCAGTGTAACCTTCGCACGCTGCAATACAGGCATTTGGAAATGGTAAAATATTGCCTTCATCATCAATCGCACAGACTGGTTCGATAGTGAAATCGCAGTCACATGGATTTGGATTCGGGTCGATTACGTCACAATCAACGAAATCGTCTACTGTATAACCTTCACATTCCGCAAAACAAGCATTTGGAAATGCAATAACTTCTCCGTCAATATCAACACAAACGATTTCGAATGGTTGATCTAAACAATCTTCGCATGGAACTTGGGCAAATGCAGAAACCCAACAACAACACAATAGTGTTAGTAAGGTCGTTAGTTTTAAAAAATTCTTCATGATTTATTAATTTTTATTGGTGTAAATTATTTTCTTAGAAATAGATTATAGCATGTTGCAACGAGGGCAAAGGTAAGGGAGTAGATAAATTTTCACAAAAACAAAAATGCTGTTTTGTCAAAATTTTTAATCTAAAAACTTACACAAATACCTTATTATCAATTACTTATAAAAATTTTAGTCAATATTTTTTACCCATTTTATATGGAACAAAACTCCAAATGCCGTCTATTTTACATTTTAAATAAAGCTTTTCCATGTTGCAACAAATTAAAAACGGTTCTTTGACAACAAACCTCAGATATCCATAAATGAAAAACAGACTGTAGATTGGTAGTAATTAAGAGCATGTCTAATGCTCAATAATCAATTTTTTTCTCAACCAGCCGTCCGTTGTTTCAATATTCAAATGATATAAACCCGCTGGAAAATAAACAGTAGGAAAATTAATTTTTTGATTGGACAATTCTGGTAAAGATGCCACACGTTGTCCAGTTACATCGAATAATTCAATTTGCTGAATCAAAGCACCTTTCGAAGCGATAGTCAAAATTTCATTCACAGGATTTGGATAAACCTCAATAGCTTCTCTCAAAACGTCTTCAGTATCATTGATTAAATCATCATTATAGATTGTCAATTCTATTGAATCCGCAACTACCGAAGTACTTTCGCCCACCTCATTCAACAACTTTATATCCTCTATATATATAGGTGTCGAAATTTGGTCTGCTCCTAGCCCAACCACATTGTCGATGATAACAATAAATAAAGAACCAAAATTTCCAAAATTGGAAGGTGCAGGGACTCCATCTGTACGAGTCACAGCAATCTCAACTTTACTCTCAAATGGGTTTGGCTGAAAACTAAAAAGCGGTTCTTCCGTATCTAATTCAAACCAATTCTCGTCAAATGTATCTGGAAAAAAAAATCCAAAAAGTGGAACATTAACCACATCAGAATCATAACGAACAGTGAAAGCAATCCCATAAAAATCTTCAATAGGTTGGCTTTCTGTTCCTAAATTTATAGGAATAAATACAGGTGTTCCCTCTACAATCGGGTCAGAAACTCCTGCAAAAAACAAAGGTGAAGATACGCCAGGCACTCCTAAATCAAAGTCGTCGGGCATCACCGTTCCGTGGGTCAATCCATAATTTATTTCGATAGCAGTAAAAAAATCCTCCTCATCAATCACCCCATTGCCATCACAATCTGCATAGGCATAATTCACTCCATCAGGAAATGTTTCCGCCCAGAGTGAGGTAATTTCCTGCCCTTGCCAATCGACACTAGCATCCATTCGAGCAGGACCAACCGTCCCTATCGCATTTCCCAAATACAGTAAATCAATATGATTGACAATGCCATTATTATTGACATCTCCTGGCCACATAGTCTGTGCATTTATCTCTGCAAAAAACAGCATCAACCCTCCTAAAATGAAATTTCTTATCATGGTATTATTTTGATTTAATTTTTTCTATCCGAAATATAGGAGAGATTTTATGGAAAGAAAACTACATTTTTTATTAATTGTCAGTATTTTTAGACTTATTTCACATCAAAAAATACCATAAACAACTAATAATCAAACACTTATTTCATTTAAACACAGTGATTTGTCAAAATAATTTAATCAGAATTCGCGTCAATAATTTGCATAATGCTTCCTCCCGACAAATGAATTCAACAAAACTAAAAAAATGGAAAACAGTAAATTAATACAACTACTCAAAACATTTAGTACTCAAGAATTGCGAGAATTCAAAGATTTTATGCAGTCCCCATTATTTAATAAGAATCAGGACTTAATCGATTTTTATTTGTATTTAAAGAAAATTGCACCCGATTTTCCTTCTAAAAAATTGGATAAAAATGCAGTCTTTAAACGTCTATATCCGAATAAAAAATATGCCGATAAACAGATGCGATACTTGATGAGTTTCACTTTAAAATTAGCAGAACAATTCATCGGCTGGAAAAAGTATCAAGGACAGGAGATACTTGTCAAAACGCATATTTTAGAGTCGCTCGTTGAACGAAATTTAGAAAAGAACTATCAAAATATTTTTCAAAACACGGAAGATGAACTAAACGAAAAGCCGTTGAGAAATGCCCATTATTATCAAGAAAAATACTTATTAGCAGAAGTTTCGAATAAGCATTTTGCTGGAAAAAATCTACGGAAATTCAACAACCAATTGCAGGAAGTTGCTAATTATTTTGACGTTTATTATTTGTCTCAAAAATTAAAATACTCTTGTGAAATGATGAGTATGCAGCGATTTTTATCGGCGGATTATAGTCAAAATCTGATTGAAGAAATTGGTCGTTTTCTGCAAAAAAGTTCCTACGAAAACATTCCTGCTATTGCATTATATCATCAAGTATTTTTGACACTCACAGAAGAGGAAGAAGCCCAACATTTTGAAAAGTTAATCAAATTAATTGATCAACACATCGGTAGCTTTTCGGATGAAGAGATGCAAGGATTTTATTCTCATGCACTCAATTATTGTATCCGAAAAATGCGCAAAAAAGAGGAGAAATATGTGGAAAAAGCACTCCAAATTTATATGAAAGGTGTCGATAACCAATTACTCTTACAAAATGGATTTCTTTCCCCTTGGAACTACAAAAACATTGTAAAACTGGGGCTTCGTCTACAAAAATTCGATTGGACAGAACAGTTTATTAAAAAATATACCGACATTTTAGAGGAAGAATATCGCCTCAATGCCTTCAATTATAGCCTTGCTGATTTGTCGTATCACAAGCAAGAAATCCCAACTGCTTTAACGCACCTGCGAGAGGTCGAATTCACGGATATTTTCTTTACTTTAGATGCGAAAATTATGCTTCTAAAAATTTATTATGATAATGAAGAAGAGGAGGCATTACTATCATTACTGACATCATTTAAAATATTTTTAAAGCGAAATAAACTCATTTCAAATGAAGTAAAAAGCACATACGAAAATTTCATAACCTTGCTAAGTCAGATTTTAAAATCGAAAAAAGAAAAGTCAAGTATTTTGAAAGAAAAGATAAATGATACGCCGCTGCTGACGGATAGAAACTGGTTGTTGCAAGTAGTGCAGAAGCTGGACGAAAAATAAAAAAACGATGAACTTAACGTTTGTCAAATTCATCGTTTTTAAAAATTAGAATCGAGGAAGTTAGTTGAATTCACCACTTCGATTTTCACTTTATGCGAGCAACTTTTTCACCATTGCAGAAATGGTTTTGCCATCGGCTTTACCCGCCAATTGTTTGGAAGCCATGCCCATTACTTTGCCCATATCTTTCATAGAGGACGCCCCCGTTTTGGCAATCAAGTCAGCAACGACTTTTTCCAAATCAGCTGCACTCATTTGTTCTGGTAAATATTTTTCAATGACAGCAATTTCTTCACGTTCAGTAGCCGCCAGGTCTTCACGTCCTTGTTTCACGTAAATATCCAACGAATCTTTTCGCTGTTTAACCATTTTTTGCAGCAATTTGATTTCTTTTTCTTCGGTCATATCTTCACCCGTGCCATCTGTCTTCTGTAATAAAAGTGCCGCTTTTACTGCACGAATACTCCGCAATGCAACCTTATCTTTGGCTTTCATCGCCGTTTTCAAATCTTGCATCAATTGCGTTTCTAAACTCATGATTGTCTTTTTATGAAGAATCTTTCGAGAAGTCAGAAGTCTGACCACTTTACAATTCCTCGTTTTTCAAAAAAAAAATTCCATTTAAACAATCCAATTTTCATGCAAAAAGTTCAAATGTGCGACGAAATTACAAAAAACCAAAATATTTCAAATTACACCCGAATTTATTCAAGCTCTGTAATTTTAATGGTATTCGTCCTAAAGCGTTTATGCAAAGGCATACTCGCAGTATTGACCACGTAGTCACCTTTATTGATTCGACCAGCTTCTTCTAAGATGCTAATCACATCATCGATGGTCTCATCCGTTGTCGTAAATTTATCGTAATAATAGCAACGCGTTCCCCAGCAAAGATTCATTGTTGACAAAATAGTATGCTGGTCAGAAAAGATATAAATCTTAGAATTCGGTCGATAGCTCGACAATTTAAATCCCGTATATCCTGAAACCGTCATTCCGATAATCGCCTTGGCCCGAATGTCTTCCGCTACCTGTGCAGCTTTAAAACAAATGACATCTGAGTGAAAAGTAGTTGATTTTGAATTGGGTTTTGGTCGCTTACTTTTAATATCCGGCCAGTAGTTTTTCTCTGCTTCTTCAATGATTTTGTTCATTGCTTTGACGACAATTGACGGGTGTTTTCCTACAGAAGTTTCCCCACTCAACATTACAGCGTCCGCGCCATCTAATACGGCATTGGCAACATCCGTAATTTCTGCCCGTGTTGGACTTGGATTCGTAATCATACTATCCATCATCTGCGTCGCCACAATCACTGGACGAGCACGTTGGATACATTTTTTAATGATCATTTTTTGGATGCTTGGCAATCTCTCCATTGGCACTTCGATTCCCAAATCGCCGCGCGCGACCATGATACCATTTGCATTTTTGATAATTTTATCAATGCGTTCAATAGCTTCTGGTTTTTCAATTTTTGCAATAATTTTTGCCGAGTGTCCAGCAGCTTCAATTTTTGCCCGCAAGTCTTTCAAGTCCTTTGGGTGCCGCACAAATGACAACGCAATCCAGTTTATCGGTTGCGTCAACATAAACTCCAAATCCTTCTCGTCCTTCTCTGTCATTGAAGGCAACGAAATTTTGGTATTTGGCAAATTGACCCCTTTATTAGATGATAAAACACCACCAAAAAGCACTTTTAATTTGACCTCATCTTTCTTATTAGTTGATACAACTTCAAACTCCAACTTGCCATCATCGACCAATACCTTTTCACCTACTTTTACATCTTCTGCAAATTTATCATAGCTCATATATATGGCGTCCTTCGTCCCCATACATGGACGATTGACAAAAGTTACCACATCTCCATCGGCTAAATCCAAACCATTGTCCTTCATTTTTCCAACCCGCAATTTTGGACCTTGCAAATCTGCTAAAATCGCCAGGTGTAAATTATTTCGCTCGTTGATGGTTGTAATCTTTTGAATGACATCCAAATGGTCTTCATGCGTGCCATGTGAAAAATTCAACCGAAAAACATCAACGCCTGCACGCACTAAATCCAACAAATTTTCATACGAACTAGAGGCAGGCCCAATAGTAGCAATAATTTTCGTATTCTGATGGTCAACAACTTTCATATAATTTATCGTTTTATTTCTTAATACTTACTATTTTGGCTACAAAGGTATTATAAAAATATAAATCGCGCTTAAGAGTAAGTGTAAAATTTACATTAATTCATATTTTCTGTAAAATTACACTTATTTTTGAAAGCACCAAGAAAAGCTAGTTTAATTTCTAAACTATGCATTTTTGTTGAGAGCATGCCTAATTTTTATAGAAACTGGAAATCAATGATTTAGGGTTTTGACGAAGAATCAAAGAGAGAGTTTAGCGAGCTAAACGACTGATTTGATTCAAAGTCAAGTTCTTAAATGCTTGGTTTTTAGGAAGTAGAGAAACTATACATGCTCTGATTTAAGTGCTTGGACATATTAAAAACCAGGGCAACCAAACTCACCTCTACCGCCGCCAGTATTAATTTTAAATGCTAATGTTACGCCACCAACATAGTACCAATCCAATAAATCTTTGCCTCGAGTATAAGTAGCATTCGTAGGTTCGGTAGGTCTTCTATCGGGATTTCGAATACTCAATTCTCCTGCGGTCGTTCCATTATTACTAACCAAAATACCGTAATTGACTTCGCGGCTACCGACATCATCCAAGTAATCTGTGAATAATTTTCTTGCACCAAGTTCAGCACCGATACTCAAGCGGTCATTGACTTGAAAATGTAAACCAACACCGATAGGAATAGAAAATTGCACTCTACTATACTTGTCTGGCGCATTTGGCAACCCCTGCCCTTCCGTGCCGAGTGGCTGCAACTCAATCGTTTCGCCCTGATAGTCTGTTTTTGGATTAAAAAAGAAAGCCGCAACACCACCAAAAAGATAAGGACTGATGTATCGACTGCGCATATTTCGGGCATTTCTAAAAGGGTGAATTTCACCGACTACACCTAATTCGATGAGTGGACTTTTGAAGTTAAGACCACGTGCTTCATTCACTCGCCCCACATCATCTGCCCCCAATGCACCGATGATAAAACTACCTCTGATTGCTAATTTAGGATGCACCGTGCCACGTAAAAATATGCCACCTGCGGGGCGCAAGTCTTCCAAATATTTGACATAATCTTGTGGGGAAAGGTCGCCGTTGTAAATGGAAATACCGCCTAAAAAACCAAATTCTAAGGATTGGCTTTTTGCGTTTTGAAAGGAAAGAAAAAAAGTAAGAATTAAAAGAGTAATTCGCATACTGCGCTATTTTAATGGGTGTTTTTAAAATTAATATCTATGATCATGTCTAGTTTTTCTACTTCCTGAAAATCAAGCATTTAAAAACTTGACTTTGAATCAAATCAGTCGTTTAACTCGCTAA
>CAYUNA010000123.1:0-9819 GCA_964445895.1 uncultured Saprospiraceae bacterium
AAAGTAACGCTTACTTTACGACATATCAAAATCAAAAATTTAAACACATCAACACAATTTCTCAAAAGAACTCCTATTTTTACCGCAACTATGTCGGTAGCTAAAAAAATTCGCAAACATTATAACGATACCTTCCGCAAGGAACTGGCGCGTCTCAATCCTGCTCAACGCCAAGCGGTTGATGGCATCGAAGGGCCTGTCCTTGTGGTAGCAGGACCAGGTACGGGTAAGACCCATATTTTGACAGCACGTATCGGGCGGATTCTTTTGGAAACAGATGCTTTGCCTCATAATATTTTATGCCTGACGTTTACAGATGCGGGTGTTCATGCGATGCGCGAAAGGCTACTGGAATTTATTGGCCCAGAGGCACACCGAGTTCATATTTATACCTTTCATTCTTTTTGCAACAATATCATTCAAGAAAATCTCGAACTCTTCGGACGCAATGATTTAGAACCTCTTGGCGACCTCGAACGAGTGGAATTGATGCGTAGAATTTTAGAAGATTTAGATATTAACCATCCACTAAAACAAGGAAGAGCAGATATTTATTTTTATGAAAACCATCTATACAGCTTGTTTCAAATGATGAAAGCAGAAGCATGGACAGTAGATTATGTTTCGGAACAAATTGATGCTTTTTTAGAAGATTTACCTAATCGAAAAGAGTTTGTTTATCAAGTCAATCGCGGTAAAAACAAGAAAGGTGACTTGAAAGAAGTGCAGGTTGATGATACCATTCAAAAAATGGAAAAATTGCGCGCAGCAGCGGAACTCTACCCTGTTTTTAATGAAGCAATGCGGCAAGCGCGACGGTATGATTTTGCGGATATGATTTTGTGGGTACTGCGGGCTTTTGAAGAAAATGAAGCCTTACTGCGGACGTACCAGGAGAATTACTTGTACTTTTTGATTGACGAATATCAAGATACCAACGGAGCGCAAAATGAGATTGTACAACATTTGATTCGCTATTGGGAAAACCCTAATATTTTTATCGTTGGTGATGATGACCAGTCGATTTATGAATTTCAAGGCGCACGTCTGAAAAATTTGACAGACTTTTTTGAGGATTATCGAGCACATTTAAATTTAGTGGTTTTAAAAGAAAATTACCGTTCCGCACAAACGATTTTAGATGCGTCGCGGCAGTTGATTAATGAAAATGAACGACGGATTGTCAATAATTTGCAGGAATTAGGTATCGACAAAATTTTGGAAGCAAAAAATAAGGATTTTGCTCGTTCTAAACAATTGCCTACTATCGTCGAATATCCCAATCGTCTGCACGAGGATGTAGATATTGTTGCGCAAATCGAAGCCTTGCAAAAAGCCAAATTTCCGCTACATGAAGTTGCAATTATTTATGCCAAACACAAGCAAGTCCAAAATATTACCGCCCTTTTAGAAAAGAAAAAAATACCCTACAATACGCGTCGAAAAGTGAATATTCTTGATTTGCGCAGGATGCAAAATTTGCGAATGTTACTCGATTATTTTCAAGCAGAATATATGCTGCCGTACAGTGGTGAGTCGTTTTTATTTAAAATATTGCATTTCGATTTTTTAAATATTGTTCCACAAGATTTAGCGAAATTATCCCTGCACATCGCTGCGATTGATTTCACCGAAAAACCGAAGTGGCGTGACATTTTGGGCGATGCAGATTTTTTAAATAATTTAAACTTAAAAAGTGCAGAGACCATCCTGCAATTTTCGGAATTGATGGAATTTTTGCTCTCCAATTTACAAAATATTTCCCTGCCCGCTTTTATCGAAAGACTAATCAATCGAAGTGGATTATTACAACAAGTTTTACAGAGTGAACATAAAATTTGGGAGCTACAAGTCCTCAACACTTTCGTCAATTTTGTTAAAAAAGAGACCGACCGACACCCGCGTTTGCACCTCGGCAGATTGCTCGAAACGCTGAAAAACATGGACGCAAACCGACTGACTATCGAGGTGCAAAAAACCATAGTAGCGGAAGAAGGCGTGAACCTCGTGACCGCACACAGCGCAAAGGGATTGGAGTTTCAAAAAGTATTCATTATTGATGCGGTAAAAGATAGTTGGGAACCAAGAAACCGGCAATCCAGCTATCAATTTTCACTACCCGACACACTGACTTTTTCGGGAGAAGAGGATGCTTTGGAAGCTCGACGGAGACTATTTTATGTGGCAATGACACGGGCGAAAGAGTCCCTGCAAATTTCGTATTCGACAAAAACAAATGAAGGAAAGGATTTACAAAAAGCAATATTTTTAGAAGAAATTGCTTTGGGAGAAACGGAGCAAAATCTGACTTCTTTTGAACAAAAAGAACTCGCTGCGGAAGATTTAATTGAAGCACAATCTGTGTTGCTTTTAGAAATGCAGCCTCATATAGAAATGCAGAATCGAGCGTTGATTGATGTGCTATTGGAAGACTTTAGCTTGAGTGTTTCTAGTCTGAATAAATTCTTGAAATGTCCATTGTCTTTTTATTATGAAAACGTGCTGAACGTGCCAATTGTAGAAAGTGAAATGGCGAGCTATGGAACGGCAATGCACAATACGTTGCAACGTGGTTTTGAAAAAATGTTGGCTTCGGAAGAGAAGATTTTCCCTTCTAAAACGATGTTTTTGCAGTATTTTGAATATGAAATGCAGAAGAAACACGGCAATTTTACCCCGAAAGATTACACCCGCCGTATGGAAATGGGCAAACAATACATCAGTGCCTATTACGACCTTTTTCATAACACTTGGCCGAAAAACACCAAGCTCGAACACCGCATTATCGACGCTGAAATCAAAGGCGTACCACTCAACGGAACGATTGACCGATTGGATTTATTGGCGAATCAAAAAGCGCATATTTTAGACTATAAAACGGGTAGTCATAGCAGCGGCAAAATTCGTGTCCCTAATGCGCTGAGTAAACGAAAAACAAAAGCTGAAAAGCTGTCGAATGCACAAGAGTATGGCGGTATTTATTGGCGACAATTGGTGTTTTATAAAATTTTATTAGAAAATAGTCGCCATGCTATTTTTGAAGCAAAAAGTGGAGAAATTGCCTATTTGAATCCTGATGGCAAAGGCGAATTTCCAAGAAAAAAAATAACGTATAGCGCGGCAGATGTTGCGTTTGTAGAACGATTAATTGTGGAGACTTATCAAAAAATCAAGAACCACGAATTCTATGAAGGCTGCGGTGAAAAAACCTGCCGTTGGTGTAATTTTGTAAAGGGAAATATTGTGGTTGATTCGTTTTCAGATGAAGAATTGGAGGGGTTGGATGATTAAGGGAGTTTGTAAAAACTAGACATGCACTATACAAAAAGCTTTAGCGAAACTGATATTTCACCCCGCCAAAAACACGAATTCCAACTTCGCGTCCCCACCTCAATCCACCATCAAATCCACGCTCAAAAGGTGCATCCGTTTCACGATAAATATCTGTTTGTCGTTGATTTAAAATATTTTCTACGTCAACAAAAACAGTCAGTGGTTGCCATTTTTTATCAATTAAAAATCCATTAAACAGCACGTCAATTCGTGTATCTAAACGATGAATCGCAGGAGATTTTTCCGTTTGATTAGGAATGCGTTGCGGACTGCCGAATATATAATTCATTTGCCATTTTACTTTATTATCTAACCAAAAATCTCCTACTAAAAAAAAGTTATGAAGAGAATGAAATGGCAAAGTCCGCAACTGATTGTCAATTGTCGTTTTGGCAATATCTAAACGATAGATTGCCATCAAATTCCACTGACCACTTCTATTTATTGTCATCATGTTTTCAAAAACATGTCGTCGGGCATCACCTTTTAAATCATAAAAATGCAACTCATCCGCAGATTGGTCTAAATCCACTACCGCCTGATTATTATATCGCCGAAAAAAGTATTGCGATTTCAATAAAACAGGAACATAAAAATCGAACAATCCTGAGATATTTGATTGCATTGCCCCACCCAAATATGCTGCTTTTGTAGCAGAAAGATTCTCCAAAAAGATATTTCTGGAACTGATTAACAATTCCTGGTTTTCGGCTAACACATTGGCAAATTGATAGCCACTACCCGCAAAAACACCCAATTTTACATCATCGTCTGGTTGATAATTTAATTTGAAAGCAGGCTGAAATTCCCACTTTAAAATATTGTGATAATCCCAATTAACAAAAGTGTTTAATTCCCACTTTTCAGAAAAAACCCAGCGGTGTTTTCCATACCAACCAACAACCGATTCTTGGCGATTAAAAGATTGCTTAATCAATTTTTCTTCGGTATTTTGATATTTATATCGAACGCCTAATTCCAAATCGCTCAACAACATATTGCGTTGATAACCAATCATTCCCTCTAATAAATCTTCGTCACCCACGTATTCGCGCAAGCCAAAATAGCTATCTTGCCGATGCAATCGTCCCGCAAAATCAACTCGGATAAATTGCGGTTTGGGATATTCCTTCAGTTGAAAACTATTCGAGAACTTAAAGCCAACATGATTAACATCACTACCAAATCCATAGACCGAATCGTTCAAGTAATCGACAGTTTTATCAAAATTAATATCGCCACCTTGTTCTGCTATTTTTAGATAAAATAGCTCCAAACTCCCCCGATAATTTTCTTTAATTAATTTGGAAACATGTCTCACAGAGAGTCGTTTTTTCAACGGCAAATCCAGGAAACCGTCGTCATTCTCGTCTTTTCGATGATTGAAAAAATGACCATTGATTTGAAAATTATTTCGCAATCGCTTGACTCGATAATCTCCTTTTGCCGTCAAGTCTATTTCTCCCAAATGACTTCCCGACACTCCAACCACAGGTCTCCAGGTCGATGCTGAATGCAGCGTCAAACCACCAAAAAGGTAAGGAACATTTCCTTTTGGAGAAAAGCCTGCCGTGATGCCGTTACCCCAAGCAGTTGGATAGTTTTTAATAAAGATTTCCTTGCCCAATCCATTGTAAATACCTACGCTACCATTCGTCAGACCTGCCTCGTCGATGCTGCTGCCGAGATAATCTAAAATAGGATTTTGATAGAGTGATTGAGCATTTAGGAATAGAGGGAGGAACGTTAAAAATGAGAGTATATATTTAATCATGATTTTTATTTTTTTGTCGTTCTGTTTTTTTGTCATTCCGAGTGCTTCTTGTCATTCCGAGCGCTTCTTGTCATTCCGAGCGAAGCCGAGGAATCTGACATGATTTTGTTACCAGATTCCTCGGCTTCGCTCGGAATGACAAGGAACACTCGGAATGACAAGGAACACTCGGAATGACAAGTTTACCGAATCGTCACCTCTGTCCCTTTCACCCAATCCTTCGCCTCCTCTTGATAATACGGATACGCCACACTCGCCGGCGCAAAATAATCACCTGGAATGTCCGCCTTCAAGTCCAAATTCAGCGTTCGCCTTTCATCTTTTTTGAAATTTTTAAAATAAGCAATCAGGTAATTTCCACGCAACTCGTAATAATCAAAAACTTGTTGGTCGAGCATTTCTTTCAATTGCCAAGGCTGCAAACTCAAGCCCGCAGGAATACCAATCAATACCATTGGAGCATAGACATCCTCCGAGGTTTTGTTGTGAATCGTAGCAGTCAGTCGAGCTGTTTCACCGCTTTTGATAGCTGTATTCGATAGGGTAGTTTCCAACTTTAAAAGCGCATTGGGGTCGCTATCGGGTTTATTATTTTTCCAATAAACATCCAGGACATACGGTAGTGGGTTTTTAGTATTTTTAAATCGAACCTGCACCGTATTTTTACCTTTTCCAAAATATTGGCCCAAGTCTGGAAACTCAATTTTGCCTTGATGCCCTGCCTCGTACTCTAAGGTTTCGACGACTTCTTTATTGATAGAAATCTCTAAATCGCCACCCTCTTTTGTCGTCATTAAAATTGCGGCATAATCGTTCATCGTTTTCAAACATTGAATCGTCGTTTGGGTACTGCCAAAGCGACCACCATTTTTTCGGTGTTGATTTAGTTCATTCATTAGAACGACCAAATTGCCCGTATTTCCATGTAATTGAATTTGAGCGCGAGCTACCAAAGCTGTGATTTCCAATGCACGTGCCGTACCACGAGAATGTGATAATGAAGGAGCAACAGCGGGTGCCTTAAACTTGTCTTTTTTGAAATTTTCCATCAAAATGCCAAGCATTTCGTCCGCGATTTCATCATGACCTAAGTTCAAATTTAAATGACAAGCCAATGCCAACAAATAAGGTTCTTTTGTCTTCAAAGCGTTTTCGTTGACGACTTTTAAATTATTTCCAAAATTGGTATAGCCACTCTCACTCAAGGCATATAAAAAATACGCATCGTCCACGCTTCCCGTCATATTCATACGTTTAAGCGCGCTGAACAACCAGATTTCTGCCCGCTTCATCATCGCCTCATCTACACCGTTCCAGACCTTTTTCAAGTCGTTGAACTGTAGCAATCCATACGCCGTAATCAGCGGGTCGGCAGGGGCATGACCAAAGAGAGAAAAGCCGCCACCTTTAATTTCGTAACCCGCCAATCGCTTATAACCACGCTCCAAATAACCAGTTGCCCGATTGCGTAAATCAGGATTGACAATCTGCTGATTTTCCAAATATTGCAATACCAAAGTATTCGGATAACTCGACGAAGAAGTCTGTTCAAAACACCCATTTGGTTCGCGCAACATCGACTCGACACCCGACATCAGTTCCATCGTCAAATCAGGAAATGCTACAAAATTTGCCTCTAAAGAACCCGAAATAAAATCCTCAATATTGAAGCTAAATGCTCGTTCTTTTTCCTTACCAGAAACCGAAATTTCGCGCGGAAAACCTTTCGGCGTTACTTCAATTATTTCTTGCACTTCATCTTTCCAATCTTTGGATGCAAAAGCAAGATGTACGGGAAATTCGCCCATTTCTGCGCCAACCTGCACCTCAATCATGGCTTCTAAAAAACCATTTACAGGAATCGTCAACGTTTCCTTTTGTTGATTTAAAATAGTAAATACAGAATTTGAATTCATCATTTCCAACGTTCCCGAAATCGCTTCATCAGTGCTATTTTTTAAAACAATCGGCAGTAACATTTTATCGCCAAAAGTTACCGTTTTCGGCAATTTTGCAGTCATCGAAAAGGGCATATTTACTGTAAAAGTGCTTTCTGAACGTCCTACTTTTCCACCGTTGCCAATGCCTTCCAAAATGGCACGAAACGTCGTCACTTCATCCGATGCAAAAAACGTAACGGCTGATTTTCCTTCCGCATTTGTTTGTAAATTGGCATTCCAAAATAGCGTTTTTCTAAAATCAGAACGAGGCTGATTCCCTCGTTTTCTATTTTGCGGATAGCGTGGCGAATAAAATTGGCGGCTGCGATGAAATTGCGTTGCTTGATTGTAGTTGGTATAAACATAAAGTTGTGGCTTCTGAAAATCTACGTCGATGTCCATATCGTAAAAAGCATTGCCCTGACCTTCTACACCATAGCCAACTACTACCACTTCATCCATCGAAACACCCGCCGTACTTGCAGCTAAGGCATTCACTCCTCTAATTGGTCTTCGCTTGATTTCAGCACTACTCAACATCGTTCCTTCTGGCATCATTATATCTTTTTGCTGATTTCTTTTTAATTTCTTTTTTGACGCAAAATCCATCGTTGCCACCGGCATTTCCACCATTATTTCTTCCTCAATTATTTCTACCTCTTTTTCATCTGCGTATAAATCTTTCAATACATCATCTGTTTCAATGACTACTGCCCCGCCCGGCTGAAACCTTGTGCCTACAACTTTATACTTGAAGCCATTTATCCGACCCTGACTTTTTATTTTTTTATACTGGGTGAAGATTGTTCCATACATTTTCGCACCTTCTCTGGCTATTTCAAATTGTCCCGCTGCATTTGTTGTCACAAAATTTTCTTTATCGGTCGTCCATACTTTTGCACCAAAAACCGGCTGCCCATTTAGGTTAACTTGTCCTGAAATCATTAATTTTTCGGGTTGAAACTTTGCCTTTTTTTCCCAATCATTTTCTGAATTGGTCAACATTTCTTGCCAGGCGAAACGTCGCCAACCATTTGTCAACATCACCAAATCGAGGGCAGTTTCGGCTTTTTCTTCCGTCTTGTCAAAATAGAAATTAGGCTCGTGAACTTCTCCACGCAACTCCGATTGCACCAGCAATTGCGCCAAAATGTTAGGTTGTTTGTCATCTGCAAAACTGTGTAATTTATCATCAACGACGGCTAATGAAAAGTTGCCTTGAACGCCTTTTCCAGTTTCATCCTGGACGGTCACATTCATCGTAATTTGGTCGCGCGGTTGGTAAGTTTCTTTGTCGGTTTTGACCTCAATTTTTAGTTCTCGTTGTTGATTGACAAATGCCAATCGTTCCCATTGAGGTTCATCTTTTTGATTAAAAATCGTAATTTGAGCGATGCCGACGGGGAGGTTTTTGATTGGAATATCCAGCGTATTTTTTCCTCTTTCCAATTTAAAATTGGTAGAGAAATAAACCTGTTCGTGCATTCGTAAAGTAACGACGACTTTACCTGATTTTGAAGAAAAAATAGATAAGGAAAGGTTTTCGTCGTCCTCGTTTTGAAGTGACGCGCCGAGGTAATTATTGCTTACTTCCGGCAATTGAAAAATGGTTTCGATGCCCTGCGGTTGCGTAATTTTTGCAGTCAATTTTTGATTCAAACGAGGCGATAAAGAGAGTGTGCCCATACCATCATGGAAAGATTGAAATGTCGTAACTTCTGCCCCATTTTCATTTAAAATGATGCCCGAAACATCCGCAGGTTCACCGAATTCATCGAGGGCTTTGAAGGCAATTTTATTAGAAAAACCAGTAATTAAATCGCCACCTTCAGGAAAAAATTGCAAATCAATATTTTGTAAAACAATTGGAATGCTGCGCGAAATTGATTCTGTAAAACCGCCGTGCTGCACGATAATATTTAGCAATCCATCCGCAGAATTTAAATCTTCGGGGAGCTCAAACTGGACAATTGCCGTTCCATTCGCATCAGTTTTTGCCGTTCCAATAGTCGGTGAATTGCCCTGAATATTCGCTGTAAAATTGACGGAATGATTGGCAATTGCGTTATCTTGCAAGTCCCGAATTTTCAACACTGCCGCCACTCTCGCTCCTTTTCCGTAGGCTTCTTTTTCAAATTCTAAATTCATCAACAGTTTGGGCAGTACTGATTTTTGGACATTAATTTCCTTTTCAAAAATGGCATCTTCTCCAAAATTTCCAAGCCAATTGGTATAGGCTTTTATTTGGTAAATACCGCCTGCATAGTTGTTTTGAATTTGAAAATCGCCGTGAATCACACCGTTCTGATTGTTCAGAACCAACTGCTTTAAAATCGTTCCAGAAGGACTCACCAATTGTACGTACACGACTTGACTTTTGGTTTTCAAATATTGATTAGCAGCGTTAGTGAGATACGTTTTGAACCAAACTGTTTCGCCCGGCTGATAAAATGTGCGGTCGGTGTGGACGTAGATTTTTTCGGCGGGTAATTGTTCTACTTGAGCTTCGATACAGTTGTCGATTTGTGTAAGTAGTCCACTGTTTTGCGCATTTAATTGCGCTACTAAAAAGATGATAAAAAAGAAAATAGTTGTTTTAGTTTTCATAAATCTATAATTGAAATTAAGTACTTGGCTTTAAAATTCAGGAGTCAGAGGTCAGACCGTTTCATTGTCAGGTGTCAGCAAATAAAGAGGACAGCTTCCTGCATTTTTGATATTTAAGTGCCTCGTAGTAATTAATTCGGTAATTTTTAAACATCTTTTTCCGCT
>CAYUNA010000124.1:0-9788 GCA_964445895.1 uncultured Saprospiraceae bacterium
GATTTTGCGAAATTCAACTTTAATTTTTCTGGTAATGAGACGAAAAAAGAGGTGATGATGAAAGGTGTGCCGAGTGCGTTTGCCAAGACGATGAAGTAAAGGGCGGTAGGGTGTTAAGGGCGCAAAACGGTTTGCAAAAACCGTTTTGCTCACTTAAAATCCCTTTGTGAAAAAATATAAAGAAAAATTGCCTTATGATATAGCCTCGTGAGGGCAGGGGTGACTGGTTCTGGTAGGTAGCGGATATTTTCAGCGTCTTATGATTACCCATAATGGCTCAGTTATTGAATTCGTTTCACTTAAAAACAAGCAATGATAAAAACGCTTTCTATCATTATTCCTGCCTACAATGAGGGGGCGACGATTCATTTTATTTTAGATAAAGTAAAAAAGGTAGCATTGATTAACGACATCTCAAAAGAGTTGATTATCGTCAATGATTGCTCGAAAGATAATACCAAAGAGGCCATTCTTAGTTATATAAAAGCCAATCCGGCAATCAATATCCAATATTTTGAACACGAAGTTAATCAAGGTAAAGGTGCTGCATTACATACCGGGATTTCAAAAGCTACTGGAGAATATTTAATCATTCAGGATGCTGATTTGGAATACGACCCGGAAGAGTACAACGATTTATTGAAGCCGGTAGTAGCTGGTTTTGCAGATGTGGTTTATGGTTCTCGATTTATGGGAAGTAATCCACATCGAATCCTGTTTTTTTGGCACACCATCGGGAATAAAATTTTGACGATGTTGTCTAATATGTTTACCAATCTGAATCTTACAGATATGGAAACCTGTTATAAACTTTTTGAAACGTCAATGATTCAAAGTCTGACTTTGACGGAGAAAAGATTTGGATTTGAGCCAGAAGTGACCGCTAAAATTTCAAGGATTCCTAAAATACGGATTTATGAAGTTGGCATTTCTTACTATGGTAGAACGTATGAAGAAGGGAAAAAAATTGGTTGGAAAGATGGTGTACGGGCGATTTACTGTATTTTAAAATATGGGTTGTTTAGATGGAATTGAGTTGTGCCAAAGTTCGTTATTCTCTCAAATCCCAAACACACCCACCATCCATATTATAATAACCAATTTTATCATCTTTTTCTACTCGAAACAAGCCTTCACCAGCGTAACTGATGTATTCATAGTCAGGTTGTACGATAAGTTCGCCTTTCAAGTTTGTCAAACCACTAAATCCAGAAATGCGCACGCGAGCGTAACCATTTTCAAACTCTTCAATTTTATCGTATTTCGGCGGAATAATTTCAATCCCCTTTTGATTAATAATGCCCCAACGGCCTTCACTTTTCACTACAGCTATTCCATTCTCAAATTTACCTGCTTTTTCATAAAAGCCATCGTAAATATTCGCCTGGTCAGTGATGTAATAAAAACCATTGCTATAATCCATCACCAAGCCGCGACCCTCCGAAAAAATCAACATCTGATTGATGCTTGGTTCTATCATAAACTTGCCTGTTTCATCAATCAATCCTGCTTTTTTATTGCCTTGAAAGACGACGGCTTTTCCATCTTTAAAATCCAAACATCGGGAGAATTTTGGCTCAATCACCCACTCACCTTGTTGATTGATGTACCCATATCGCCGCGTTTCAGCGTCTTGCGCAAAGGCTTTTCCTTCCGAAAAATCTCCTGCTTTTAAAAACTGATTAGAAATTTCAATCTGTCCTTTTTGATTAATATAGCCAAAACCGTTTTTATTGGTTGTATTGGCAAACCCTTCCTGAAATGACCCAATGCCACTGAAATGCTGGGTTGTAACCATTTTTCCATTTAAGTCAATAACACCAAATTTAGTTGGAACGCCACCATAAGCAGCCACCGCCAACCCGTTGTTGTCAAACGGTGAAATGGTAACAAACTTAGGTTTCACGACAATATTTCCTTGCTTGTCGATGATGCCTGTTTTATAATATTTTCCAACAATTTCTTCGACTCTTGCCACCCCAAATTCATTGAAATCATAAGCCTTAGGAAACTGCGGTTGAATCAACCAATCATCGTTTTTATTAATATAACCAAAGGGTTGAGATTCCAATTTTGCATAAGCAATGCCTTCGATAAAATTACCCGCTTGACTGTATTTAAAATCAATTTCTACCTCGCCCATTTTATCAATATAGCCCCAATCATTACCGATTTTTGCGGTAGCTAAGCCATCACTAAAATTGCCGACATCATTGAAACGGCAAGGAATAACTTCGATGCCATCTTTA
This sequence comes from uncultured Saprospiraceae bacterium, assembly GCA_964445895.1. Taxonomy (GTDB): domain Bacteria; phylum Bacteroidota; class Bacteroidia; order Chitinophagales; family Saprospiraceae; genus CAYUNA01. The sequence continues at coordinate 2,250 of CAYUNA010000124.1, forward strand.
TTGACAAAACCCCAAAGACCTTTATATTTTACGGCCAATCGACCTTCGTAAAACGAGCCAATTTCATCGTATTTCAAATCAACACAAAGTTGCCCTAAGGTATCAATTAAGCCGTATTTTTCATCCTTTTTATAAACCCGGATAATTGTGTTGTCGGTGTGTTCCATAAAACTCACGCCATCGTAATTACAAGGGATTAATTCTTCTGCTTTTTTACTCACCAAGCCCCATTTTCCTTCACACTCTACGATACCGACTTCACTTACAAAATTGCTGGCAAAGGTGTATTGGTCAGGAATAATTTCCATGCCAATGGTATCAATATAACCCCACGAACAGCCATCACAGGTCACAAGTGCATTTTGATTGAATTCTTTGTCATGTAAGGTGAAATCAGTACACCAGGATGGCGCAATCATTTCCGCTAAAAACTCCTGTAGTTTACCTAAAGTGTGCTTTTTTTCTTTCAGGCTGCCCGACATTTTACCCTTCACACTCATGCGTGCCAAACCGTCGTGAAACTCCCCAATATAGCCATAATTTTTTATCAAAACCTTACCGATTCGATTAATCAAACCATAGCGACCATTGGCAAAAATGCAACGGGCAGCAGGTAATCCTTTATCAAAATCAGACAATCGTAAATCCAATAGATTAACTTCCTTGACTAACAAACCTACATCATTATTCACTAATCCATAAGCCATCTCAAAACGATAGGAAGTGCGGTCAAAATTGTAGTTAGAAAACTGTTCGATGCCCACCATAGTGAGCCCCAATTCTTGCTGAACGCGGATTTCATCAAACGTTGGTTCTATTTGAATTGCCCCATTATCCAAGCGACGCAAGCCCCATTTGTCATGCACAGGCGAGTAAAACCATTCAAACTTTTCTAAAACATATTGATTTTCGGTATTGAAACGGCGAGAAGGGTCAATCTTTTTCGCTTTACCAATTTTTAAAGTAAAAAAATTATCAAACTGATTGACATTAGCTAATTCATTATCGGCATTAAAATTAAAAACTTCTAAAGCTCCTTTCAAATAAGCTTTTGCACGGTCAGTTTCCAATTCAATTTTATCAAAACGTGTCGGTACCACAACTTTTCCTAAATAATTGGCAACACCAAGTTTTTTATTTTGAATCACCACGCAATAATTGTCTTTCATCGGCGCGATATAATCATAATCGAAACCAATAACGACTTGGTCATTTTCATCAACAACACCCCATTTTCCATTCAGGTTGACCCGAAAAAGCCCTTCGGCGTAGGCTTGAATCTCATAATAACGAGGCTGTAGATTAACCGTTCCACATTCATCAATCAGACCCAACAATCGCTTCTTTTTGGCGATAACATAGTCGTTGGAAAAAGGATAGTAGGTCTCGTAATCTCCTTGCGTTAAAATTTTATTGGAATAAGTGGAAAACAGAAAAGCTTTACGTTTTCCAATCAATTTAAGAAAGTTTTTATCGACTTTGCTAAAGGTTTCAAAATTGGTAGCAATCACCAATTTGCCCTGATGATTTACGGCTCCCCAGCGGTCATTTTTACCTGTTTTAAAAAAGAAAAGGTCAGGATTGTAAACAGAAATTTCGTCGGCTTTGGGTTCTAAAATGACGTCTCCTTTCTTACTTAAAAGCCCTAACTGTTTGTCTAATTTTGTTAGGAAATAATGCTTTTTGAAAATTTCAACACTTTCGTATTTAGGTTCGGCAATCGTATTTCCATTAATATCAACCACGCCCCAACGGTGATTTAAGCTAAATGCCAAAAACTGCTTATCCATCACTCTTACTTTGCCATAACCAGGTTCTAAAACCGTTTTTCCTTGCAAATTAATCACTCGCCAATTGCCATCTTTCATCACGGAAATCAAGGTTGAATCCAGCGTTTTCAAATCATCATATATCGGCGGGACAATCTCTTTTCCCTGGCTATTCAACATTCCAACACCGCCTTCACGTTGCATGACCGCGTAGCCGAATTGCTTGAATTCTCCAATTGCGTTGTAGTTTGGTGGCAAGACGATTTTGCCATCTGCATTCATTAGCCCCCACTTTTTGTTAACTTTAATAGGAAAAAACTGTTGGGCGGTTGCCTCAACACAAAATAGAATCAATAAAATGAGGAGTGCATTATAGCGCATATACGTCGGGTCAGTTAAAACTGGTTTAAAAAAATACAACAGGCGATTTTAGAACGGATTAGAGGGTGAAATCTTGTGATGAAACAATTTTTTCCGTTGTTTATTTGGGGGACAAGTCTCAAAGTTATGGTAAAAATCGGGAATATTAAAACATTGGGAAAGAAAAAATTAGGGGAAATTGAAATTTAAGAGCATGTTTAGTTTTTTTGTAAATTTTTCAACATTAATTTCCTCACTCTTTCAATCAATACTGGCAAATCTTTTATATCCAACTCAGCCGTCTCAATCGGTTGCGACCAAATCACCTCCACCACGCCCGGACACAAATTATACGCCCCTTTCCCCGAAATCCGCTCAATCCCCACAATCGTCTGCACTGCAATCGGCGTCCCCGTCTGTATCGCCAACTTGAATGCCCCTTTTTGAAACGGCTGCAACAAATCCTCCGTTTGGTTGCGCGTCCCTTCGGGATATAGAAAAATCGAGTAGCCTTCTTTCAGTGTTTTTTGCAAATATTGAATGCTCTTGCGCCGTGATTCCGCATTGCCTCTATCGACCAAAACACAGAGCCGCCGCACTACAAAACCAAATATCGGTACTTGCGCTAACTCCTTCTTAGCCAGATATTTATACGCTCTCGGGAAGGACATCGCATTGAGCATGAAATCAATATGCGAAACGTGATTGCTGACAATAATATAGGATTGATTGCGGTTCAATAGTCGTCGTCCGCTGATGTTAACCCATGTCAAAGTGAGTAGAAAATAGAGTCGGGTATAGATATGGTGAAAAAACCAAATCAAGTGCCGATGTCCACTTTTGGGTAAGATAAAAAACGCCAATAAAATTAAGGGCATCAGTACCAGCCAAATCAAAAAGAAGATGAAGAAGCCGTAGATTGCCCATATTTTTCTGAAGAGTCGCATTTTAGTTAGACTTTATGAGTGAGGGACAAATTCAGTTTTACTCCTCCCAACCCATCGTTCGCTTCACCGCTTTCTGCCAACCTTTGTACAATTTTGCCTGCTTCGCTTCTTCCATTTTAGGTTTAAAAGTAGTGTCCAATTGCCATTTTTCCTCAATCTTCTCTCGTTTCCAAAAACCAACAGCAAAAGCAGCTAAATAGGCTGCACCCAAAGCAGTTGTCTCCACAATTTTTGGTCGTTCAACTGCCGTGTCTAAAATATCTGCTTGAAATTGCATCAATAAATTATTATTACTTGCGCCGCCATCGACTCGTAAGGTTTTTAAGGTTACACCCGAATCTTGTTCCATTGCGGTTAAAACATCACGGGTTTGATAAGCTAACGATTCCAAAGTTGCCCGAATCAAATGCGCTTTGGTCGTGCCACGTGTCAAGCCAAAAATTGCTCCTCGTGCGTACATATCCCAATACGGCGCACCCAACCCCGCGAAGGCTGGCACGACATAGACGCCATCGGTATTTTCGACCTTCATCGCATAAAATTCTGAATCAGGGGCAGAGTCAATCAACTTCAAACCGTCACGTAACCATTGGATGGCTGCACCAGCAATAAATACACTACCTTCGAGAGCGTACGTCACCTTCCCATCCACGCCCCATGCTATTGTTGTTAGTAAGCCATTCTCAGATTTGACGGGCGTATCGCCAGTATTCATCAGCATAAAACAGCCTGTACCGTAGGTGTTTTTTGCCATGCCTTTTTCGTAGCAAGCCTGTCCAAATAAAGCGGCCTGCTGGTCGCCTGCGATACCTGCGATGGGAATTTCGCCACCAAAAAGATAGGACGAGGTTTTGCCATAGACTTCGCTCGATGGTTTTACTTCTGGTAAAATAGCGGCTGGAACATTGAGGATTTCTAATAATTTTTCATCCCATTTCAGCTCGCGTATGTTATACATCAAGGTTCGGGAAGCATTGGTATAATCGGTGATGTGGGTTTCACCGCCAGTTAATTTCCATACTAACCAAGAATCAATTGTGCCAAACAACAGCTCGCCTTTCTCGGCTTTTTTGCGCGCACCTTTCACATTATCAAGTAACCAATTGACTTTTGTACCTGAAAAATAAGCATCTACAACTAACCCAGTATTGTGCCGAATGTACGCTTCGTGTCCTTTCGATTTGAGTTGGTCACAAAATTCAGCGGTGCGGCGGTCTTGCCAAACGATAGCGTTGTGGATGGGTTCGCCAGATTTTTTATCCCAAATTAAGGTGGTTTCCCGTTGATTGGTAATACCGATAGCGGCAATTTCTGTAGCGACAACGTTATTTTTTTTCAAAACCTGCTGCGCGACTTCCAACTGGGTTTTCCAAATTTCATTAGCATTGTGTTCGACCCAACCTGCTTGCGGAAATATTTGCGTAAATTCTTGTTGTTCAGTAGCGAAGATATTGCCATTTTTATCAAATAAAATAGCGCGGGAAGAGGTGGTGCCCTGGTCTAAGGCGAGGATATATTTTGGCATAATTGCTCTTATATTTTGATTCTGAAAAGAAGGCAAATATACCAATTTAATAAAAATGGAGTTAGCGGATATGTTTATTTGTAACTAATTAGGTCATTTTTTTGAGATTTTAAAGAGTAGAAATGAGTTCGAAAAACTCATTTCTACCCCTTAAAATCCAGCTTTTACTCCGTCTGAAAAAAAGAAAATCGTAGTACGGGCGGATAGAAAAAGGTTAAAGAACTGAAATGTATTTGGAAAGATTTCAGCCCAAGAATTTACTTCATCAACGTAAAATCACCATAAACTGTCTCCTGTTGTCCATCAACACGTTCATAAGTCAACGAATAAATATAGACGGCTCGTGGCGCATTTTTTCCTCTAAAACGGCCATCCCAACCTAAATAAACCTGATTGGGTGAGAAATCCTGGCGAGAAAACATCTGTTCGCCCCAACGGTCATAAATTGTAAAATCGCGAATTATGCTGATATTTGGTTTAGCATAAACGGAGAGAAATTCATTGTCTCCATCACCATTTGGACTAAACACGTTGGGTACATAGACCCCGTCGTCTTTACTTATAAAAATAGTCATTCCATCCTGTGCCGTACAGCCGTTTTTATCTTTGACAATAATACCAACTGAGGTGGTTTGCTGTGGTGCCATATAAGGTTCTAAGCAATCACTGCATGAGAGTATGTCTGGATTAGTCCACTGAAAAGACACAATATTAGGAGTCACGAGAGCTTGAATTTTAAAGCTATCGCCTAGTTCTGCTTGGATATCATCGGGTAAGAAGACTAGTGGTTCTTCTGGATGTTCGACTAAAATAGTAGTATCGGTTTTGCAACCATTGGCATCTTCTACGGCAATTTCAAAAAAGCCAGCTTCCAGATTTTGGAACGTTGGTAAATCTGCGACAGATGTAAAAATTTGACCATTGATGTCAAATCTAAACGGTGCTGTTCCACTTTCTACACCATCTATATAAATTGCGCCGTCGCTATCACCGAAGCAGGTGACGGAATCTACCTCTAAAAATAAAGAAGTTGGATTGGGTACGACATTTACTGCAAAGGTATCGAAGACTTCGCAAGCATCTTTGTGGGTAATGTATAGAGAATATTCAGGAATTGTTCCATCCGCAGTAATTGAGCGAACGGATTCATTTGAGCCGTCACTCCAAGTATAGATACAGCCTGTGCAGGGACTGACGGTGGCATCAACTTCGATTTGTTCGCCTTCGCAAATGAATTCAATGTCGGGTAGTTCGGGAGAAAAAATTTGACAACCAGTGCGGAGTATCCATTGGTCGTTGGTGCCTCTGTTGAAACCCGATTTGTCATCACTAACGCCTGATTGAGAGTGTCCGCCGATAATATAGCCACCACCGAGTGCGTGGGCGATTTTGGTACAAGAATCAAAATGTTGTCCGCCAAAAGATTGATCCCAAATCACATCACCTTCTGAATTCAAATGTAAAACCCAGAAGTCATTTTCACCTAAATTTTGAGAAGTTTTCGTACCAATGGAATCAGACCTTGATACTCCAATTACGATATAATTGCCTAGTTGATTTTGTACCGCAGAATATCCCCAATCCAATTCTTGTCCTCCATATCTTTTTTCCCAAATTTCATTTCCATTTTGGTCAACTTTCATCAACAGCATGTCTTCTTTTCCAAAACCAACAGAGTCAACTGCAGATTCTCCAACTCCCATTCCGTAGGTTTCGTTGGCATCTGTGAAACCCATTATCAAGAAATTATCGTCAATTGTTGGAACAATATCTAAAATAGCATCTTGATTGCCACCACCTTTGTGTTTCTCCCAAAGGACATTGCCACTGATGTCTATCTTGAAATAATACCAATTATTGCCAGTATATCCGGGTAAGTTCGCATCCAATTGAGCCCAAGATTCTCCACCAATAATGAATCCATTATCAGGAGTGTTGACTATAGAAGTGGGTTTGTTTTTTAAATCTGAGCCACGAGTATATCGTCTATCCCAGATGATTTCAAGATTTGCATCTAATTGAAATGCCCACATTTTAGATGGTGGAAAAGGCCAGATATTGCAATCCGGTGAGGACTCATGTTCTTCAGCAATCACTAAAAAACGACCGTCTGGTGTAGTTACAATGTTGACCCCTTCATCGTAAAACTCCCCACCAAATCTTTTTTGTTTAATTATATTACCTTCAATATCCAGTTTTACAACCCAAATATCAGCGCAACCGAATCCAGGAGAATCAAGCGTACCATCCATCGGAGAGGTGGTTGTGCCTACGAATATTAGATTACCATCGTTGGTTCTAATTAGGTTATTGATTCGGTCAAAACCACTTCCTCCGTACCGTTTTTCCCTTAAAAATACGCCACTACTATCCATCCACATCAGCATCGCATCGCCAGCACCATAAAAGTCACTAGACATTTCATGGCTGATTTCAGAACCAGAAAAGCCACCGAAAACATACTGATTGACTTCTGGAAGTGGCACAATACCGTTCTGCTCTTCCCAACCAGAACCGCCAACGGTTGTTTCCCACAAAATACCAAACTGTGCGAAAGAGATGAAAGGAATTCCCCCAAACAATACAAAGAAGGAGAACCATAAGGGGAGTGCCCTTTTTTTCTGCTTCAAGTTCATAATTTTTGTTTTTAGATTATAATTGTAATTGCGACTGACTATTTAACATAAAAGCGGGGGAAGTGAAATTGATACTTTCACGGAAGGGTGTTGCTATAAGGTTTATGTCAGACGCTAAATTTTAAATCGTTAATCGGTTTGGTAAGATAAAGGTATTCCCAATTGTTGAATTTACCAAGAAAATGAATAAGCAAAATTGTGTTCTATTTGGCAAATAGGGTAATATCCTATTTTGTTGTAAGCTGTTTTGCGTGAATATACCTACGAGTTTGTATGTGAGGAGAGATTTCTTTTGGGTTTAA
>CAYUNA010000125.1:0-9684 GCA_964445895.1 uncultured Saprospiraceae bacterium
GCTTTAGCCATTTTTCGAAAATACAAAATAACTTTTTACACAGTGTATTCAATACACTGTAAAGTGAGTTTCTTTATATTTTTTACAAAGGGATTTTAAGGAAAAATCCAGTTGTTGCTCCATCTTAAAAAACGAACTTCATGCAAATAAAAAAGCAACTTAAAAGTTACGATGTCGTCATTGTCGGGTCGGGTGCAGGCGGTGGAATGGCAGCTAAAATCCTTTCCGAATCAGGGCTTTCGGTGGCGATTGTTGAGGCAGGCCCATATTTTGATCCAGCAGATGAGCAGACGAGAACGCAGATGAAATGGCCCTATCAATCTCCTCGACGAGGTGCAAGCACAAAGCGAGCATTTGGAGATTATGACCAAGCCTATGGCGGTTGGGAAATCGAAGGTGAACCCTACACACAAGCTGACGATTCTAATTTTAGATGGTTTCGGTCGCGAATGTTGGGCGGTCGAACCAATCACTGGGGGCGAATATCATTGCGTTTTGGTCCAAAAGATTTTAAACGAAAAGACCAGGATGGATTAAGTGACAACTGGCCAATTGGCTATGAAGATGTAAAGCCGTATTATGATAAAGTCGATAAATTGATTGGCGTTTTTGGTAGTAAAGAAGGATTAGAGAATGAACCAGATGGTTTCTTTTTGCCGCCTCCAAAACCGCGCTTACATGAGCTATACTATATAAAAGGTGCGCGAAAATCAAATATTCCTGTCATTCCTGCGCGTTTGTCGATTCTGACCAAGGCAATTAATAAAGATAGAGGGGTTTGTTTTTACTGCGGACAGTGTGCGCGGTCATGTTCCGTTTATGCAGATTTTTCATCTGGTTCTTGCTTGATTTTTCCAGCACAAAAAGCGGGAAAACAATTGGATTTGTACGTCAATTGTATGGCGCGCGAGGTTTTAACTGACGATGAAGGCAAAGCGACAGGCGTTTCCTACATCAGCAAAGACGATAGAAAAGAGTATCAAATCAATGGTCGAGTGGTGATTTTGGCGGCATCCGCATGTGAGTCAGCTCGATTGTTATTAAATTCAAAAAGTAAGCAACATCCCAATGGATTAGGAAATAGCAGTGATGTGATTGGCAAATATTTGCACGATTCGACGGGTTCTTATCGAATGGGCTTTTTTCCGGATTTGATGGACAGAAAGATATATAATGAAGATGGCGTTGGCGGTATGCACATTTATACGCCTTGGTGGGGTGATAATAAAAAACTGAATTTCCCTAGAGGATATCATATTGAAGTCTGGGGTGGATTAGGGATGCCGAGCTACGGATTTGGTTTTGGTCCTAATTATTTGAACCAATATTTAGGCGAAAAAGTAGGCGGTTATGGGTCTCAATTAAAGCAAGACGTCAAGCGATTTTATGGCGCAACGGTCGGAATGTCTGGTCGTGGCGAATCTGTGCCAATGAAAGATAATTATTGTGAAATTGACCCGAATGTGGTCGATGAATTTGGAATTCCAGTACTGCGTTTCAACTATAAATGGTCAGACCACGAGCGCAATCAGGCGATTCACATGCACGATACTTTTGAAGAAATCATTCACAATATGGGTGGTACAGTTTTGGGCGAACGCCCTGGCAAAGATGCCAATTATGGCTTAAATCCTCCCGGTGAAATCATCCACGAAGTCGGCACAGTACGTATGGGCGATGACCCAAAAACTTCGGCAACCAATCAATTTGAGCAATTGCATGATGCAAAAAATGTATTTGTCGTGGATGGTGGCCCGTTTGTTTCGCAAGCGGATAAAAATCCAACCTGGACGATAATGGCTTTGGCGTGGCGAACGTCGGATTTTATTATTGAAGAATTTAAAAAGAAAAACCTTTAAAGCGATGAGTGGTGAGTGATGAGTGATGAGTGATGAGTGATTAGTTTGAAAATGATATTAAGAAATTGGGATACTTTGCTATTAAAATTAGTGCGAAATGAATATCTAATTATCCTACTTTCCCAATATCCAAACAACTTTTATTATGAAAAGACGCGATACTTTAAAAACATTATTTGTCGGTTCAATTGCTGCTGGCGCATTGGTAACTGGCTGTAAAACAGAGGGTTCTGAAAAAGAAATTGAAGCAGCCGAAACGCTTTGGCCACACGAGTATGGGCGAACACCTGAAGAAATTGAAGTCGATACCAAGCTATTTGAAGCACAATTTTTCAATGCGCATGAAATGGAGACCATTGCCATTTTAGTCGATATTATCTTACCAGCGGATGAAGAATCTGGTTCGGCAACGGAGGCTGGTGTGCCTGATTTTATTGAATTTATGATGAAAGATTACGAACGTTTACAGTTACCCATTCGTGGTGGATTGATGTGGTTGGATACGGAATCGAATAAGCGTTTTGAAAAAGAATTTAAATATTTAACCAATGCCGAACAGCTTCAAATTGTGGACGATATCGCCTACCCGCCCATCTTAAAACCGGGAGAAAAAGAGAAATTAACACAGTTTTCAGCAGGCATTAAGTTTTTTACGCAATTGCGCAATTTGACCATGACTGGCTTTTTTACATCTGAAATGGGTATTGAAGCATTGGGGTATCAGGGCAATCGACCGAATGTCTGGGATGGTGTGCCGCAAGAGGTTTTGGATAAACACGGTTTGGCTTATGAGGAAGAGTGGTTGGCGAAATGTATCAATCAGGATACGCGGGCGACGGTGGCGGAATGGGATGAGGAAGGGAATTTGATAAATTAAAATACTTAAGTGCACTGTGTAAAAAGCCATTTTTCGAGGGGTAAATTGGGGGCGAGCAAAACGTAAAGAAAGTTTTTACACACTGTACTTACTTTTTCAAATTGACCAATCATATTCTTTAAAAAGAACCTGATAATCTTTGAATTGAGGATTGTCAAGAAATTTATTTTCAAAATCTTCTCGATACCAATCAAAAAGTGGAGAACAAGTAATTTCCTGTGTTTCAGAGTTGATAAAAAATTCATTTCCTACAAAAACTGCTTCTGCAATAGCGAGTTCGTTATCAAGGTTTTCAGAAGAATAATAGGCAATTAATGGACAGGAATTTGCGCCACAATTAAGCGCGAAATGAATTCTATAATCCAATTTTTCAACAATTAAGGACTGTTTAAAATCATTTTTTTCAAAAACGTCACGTTTATTCCTTCTCAAAATACCGTGTTCAATATCATCTAAGGAAAATGTGGTCGCTCCAATAGTGAAGATTTTCTTTTTAAAAATTCCTTCCACTTCTTTCATACTTTCCTTGATTTTCATTTGAATAATGACATAATTGGTCATGCCATTATATACATTTATCCAGAAAGCAATTTTTGAACTATCGCTGGTTAGCTTGTTTAAATCAACGTCTTTAAGTTCTTTTATATAATTGGATAACAGATTTTCATCAACAGTTTCCGATGATTGATATTTTGCTTTTTGAATTTTTAAATCTCTTGAAAACTTTTCGGAATCAAACATTTTTTCGATATTTAAAACATTCATAATCAACAATTACCGCTCCGCTCCCCCACCAATCGCTTTACTCCACCCAAACCGAATCATCACAATCAAGCCAATCATTATAAAAATAACATACTCAAACTTCATGTAGGAAAAGACGTAAAATCGAGTTCTGTCTAAAAACCACATAATCGCCAAAGTACCGCCAATAACGGAGACCAAACCACCCAATTTGTCTACGCCAGGCACATAATCTAAAGGTACATTTTTACGAATCAACAACAGTGTTCCTACCATCGAAACGACGGGAAGCAATTGCGTAAAAATATTCATATCGAATACGCTTTGACGTTCAAAAACAAACAAATAAATATTTAAAGTAATCGCAAAAATGCCTGGAACGGCAACGAGGTAAATCAGGACAGAATATAAGTACTTCCAAGGTGTGATATGTCCTTCGCCTTTGCCTAAAACGCCCGCCAAAATAGCGGTGAATGGTATTAATAAAAAGTAAGAAACAATTAAGACGGGATTGTTTCCAATGAGGTCAAAAAAGTCTGATAAAGTCATATTGATTGATTCGATTATTTCGATTAACTCGATTGACTCGATTACAAGCACAATCAAGTTAATCGAGTCAATCGAAATATTCGAGTTAATTTATATGTCCAGTAAAAGCTTCGTTGGGTCTTCCAACAATTCTTTTACTCGCACCAAGAAAGTTACCGAAGTACTTCCATCAATGATGCGGTGGTCATAAGATAACGCCACATACATCATCGGTCGAATGACCACTTCGCCATTCACTGCGATTGGTCGTTCTTGGATGGAGTGCATACCCAAAATCGCCGATTGTGGACGATTAATGATTGGCGTACTTTGTAATGAACCAAAAATCCCGCCATTCGTGATGGTGAATGTTCCACCTGACATTTCTGACAAGGTCAAAGAACCTTCACGCGCTTTTTTAGCTAAGGCTTTAATGGACAATTCGACTTCCGCAAAATTCAACGATTCTACATTGTGTACAGGTGGTACAACTAAGCCGTTTGGTGTAGAAATCGCAATTGAAATATCCGCGTAATCGTGATAAATAAATTCATTTGTTTCGGTATCAATGATGGCATTCACATCAGGTTTTTCCATCAAGGCTTTCGCACATGCTTTGGCAAACAAAGACATAAAGCCTAATTTGACGCCGTATTTAGCGACAAATTGTTCTTGATATGTTTTTCGCAACTTAAAAATCCCTGACATATCAATCTCATTGAACGTCGTCAACATCGCCGTTTCATTCTTAGCTTCCACCAATCGCTTTGCAATTGTGCGGCGCATCCGACTCATCTTTTTACGAGAAGACGTTCGACTAAATGCTTGTGTAGCGGGTGCTTGTACAGCCGCAGGAGTTGCTGATTTTGCAGCAGGTGCTGGTGCAGCTTTAGCATTTGCCGCAGCTTTTTCAGCATCTTCTTTCGTTACTCGACCGTCCTTGCCTGTTCCTGCTACATTACTTAATCCATTCTCTGCTATTACTTTTGCAGCAGCTGGGGATGGATGTCCAGCGGCATAAGAAGTAGTTGCAGGTTGTTGCGCATTATTGGCTTTATCCTGCACCAATTCTTTGTCTTCATTCACAACCGCAGCTGGTTCTTCCTTCGCTGGTGCGGGTGCATCACCACCTGCAGCACTGGTATCAATTTTGGCAACCAACGCCCCGATTTCCAAATCATCGCCTTCGGCAGCGACGTAAATTAGTTTTCCAGCCGCTTCCGCAGGAAATTCCAACGTTGCTTTGTCCGACTCAAATTCGCAAATTGGTTCATCCAAATTTACATAATCGCCGTTGCCTTTCAGCCATTCAGATAAGGTCACTTCGGTGACGGATTCCCCAATTACGGGGACTTTCATTTCAACTATTGCCATAATTTGATTATTTCGATTTTCTCGATTTTTTTGATTAATTTAATTGGAGGTTAATATTTTATTGATAAAATCGCGCCATATTTAAAGGTGCAAATATTTCAAAATTTGAGCTAAAATGCTATGATTTTACAAGTTTTTTTTGATAAAAACAGCATTTAGTTCTACTTTAGCACTTTGCTGCTGACCGACCTTAGTAGTAAGTTAAGCTAATTATGATAAGTTGACTTACTACTTAGGAACGCGAAATAAAAACACCGAATAGACCTCAAATGTTTAGTTCGCTACAAATAGACATGCCCTAAAACCCTACCCACTAATCAGTATTTTTTCCTCATTTTCATCATCTCTTCCAGCAGTTTCAAATCCTGTTCATTTTTGATTAACGAATGAACGTGTGGCGGCAAATTTTCTTCTAATTTAAAATTCTCCAACGCTTCCGCCTGAATTTTTTCCATCAACAACAACTTCATCCAATCAATCAACTCACTAGTCGAAGGCTTCTTTTTCATTGCCCGTACGTCACGAATTTGATAGAAAATTTTTAGGGCATTGCTTACCAATTCTTCCTGTATCTTTGGAAAATGCACGTCGATAATTTGCTCCATCGTCTCCTTTTCCGGAAAGCGAATATAGTGAAACAAACACCGCCGCAAAAAGGCATCGGGCAACTCTTTTTCATTATTAGAAGTGATGATAACAATCGGTCGATTGGTCGCTTTGATGGTTTTTTGTAGTTCATAAACATAGAACTCCATTTTGTCCAATTCCAACAATAAATCATTTGGAAATTCAATGTCTGCTTTGTCAATTTCATCAATCAACAAGACCACACTTTCGTCTTGCGAAAACGCTTCCCACAACTTCCCCTTTTTGATGTAATGTTCGATATTGTCCACATTCTCCCCGCCCATTTGCGAATCTCGAAGACGCGAAACTGCATCGTATTCGTACAAACCTTGTTGAGCCAACGTTGTAGATTTGATGTGCCAGGTCAAAATCGGTTTATCCAACGCCTTCGCAATTTCATGAGCCAACATCGTTTTTCCTGTACCAGGTTCACCTTTGACTAAAAGTGGTTTTTGCAAATGAATGGCAGCATTCACCGCAATTTGAAGCTCATTGGGAGCGATATAGTCGGAAGTTCCTTTAAAAAGCATAAAGCGATTTTGATGATAAAAATTGTGCAAAGTTAGAAAAACAGATTGATTTTGCAGGATTATGATAGTAAATTTTACCTTTACTTTTAATTTAGAAATGGTGAAAAAATATGGTTCTTTGATAAATACCGTGATTAGTCAAATGGTATTTTCGCCAGCATCACGCCTTTGGCGACTCGCTGTCGAAAATACTTTTGTGGACGCAGCCAATAAAATGTTGGTTTCCAACATTTTATTGGCTGCGTCCGAAGAAAAAAGTCACAACAGCGAGCCGCCAAAGGCGCGATGCTGGCGTGACTTTAATTATTAAAAATGATTTTTCACTGAATGTGTCAAAGAATCAAAAAAATTAGAGCACATAAAATTAATGGTTGAAGTATGCAAATTAAATCTTCCGGACAATCCTTCTTTTCAAAAGGTATTTTAGGACTTTTAGGAATTATCGTAATTGCCTTGATAGTTTTAATCTGGAGTTTCCAAAATAAAGGAAACTCTGCAAAGACAGGACTCAAAAATCGAATTCTAGAATCTATAACAGGGTCAACTATTTCGGAGGAAATGAAAGATGGAATAGACCTGGTTTTGAGTCAAAAACAATACGATAAAATTTTAGAAAAGCGGAAAAATGCTTTAGCGCTAGGCATTTTACTGACTAGTGATGAGGATTTGGTTAAGGGAACGGTAAAATTCAATGGTAAAGACTATGAAGTAAAAGCGCGATTAAAAGGAGATTGGACAGACCATTTGGTAGGCGATAAATGGTCGTTTCGGATAAAATTAGAAGGAGAAGAAACGATTATGGGCATGCGAAAATTTTCACTGCAACACCCAAAAACACGAAATTATGCAGGAGAATGGCTGTTTCATCAAGTTTTGCAAGGGTATGATATTCTCAATTTGAATTATCAATTCATCCCATTTCGCTTAACAGTAGGCACGCAAACCAAAGATATGGGCGTTTATGCGATTGAAGAGTCGTTT
Organism: uncultured Saprospiraceae bacterium; assembly: GCA_964445895.1. GTDB lineage: Bacteria > Bacteroidota > Bacteroidia > Chitinophagales > Saprospiraceae > CAYUNA01. The sequence goes on from CAYUNA010000125.1 coordinate 7,521, forward strand.
GTCAAGCAATTATTTGAAAGACAAAAAAGACGAGCAGGATTGATTATAAAAATTGACGAAAGTCTAATGTGGGAAGAGCGAGCAGCATTGTTTGAAGGTGGCGTGAAGCCCGAAGACTTGGGATTTATTGACCATACCGGTTATGCTGATTTGAATATTGTGCCGTTTTCTGAAAAGCAAATCTTAAGAGATGAAATTCTAAAAGAACAATTTTTTGTCGCTCGCGATTTGTTGCGCGCTTATGTTTTGGGAGAGAAAAAAGCGCATGAAGTATTTGACTTAGAGAAATTGGTGACCTATAATGTAATTTGTGATTTATTTGGGGCACATCATGCCATGATTCCACACAATTGGCGATTGTATTATAACCCCATTACTTCCCGGCTCGAACCAATTGGTTTTGATGCGAATGGCTTAGAAAAATTCTATTATCTTTCTCCTTTTCAATGGGGAAATAAGGATTTGGAATTTCTGAAAGCTTATGCTCAAAAAGTAGAACAATTGACTACAGAAAAATGGCATGAAGACTGGAAAAACTACCCCGGATTGAAAGAGCGAATTTCTATTTTGAAAGCAGATAGTCTCAATTTTGTTTGGAATGATAAGGTGTTTGACCATAACTTCTCTGTTTTAAAATCGCAAGTCTTACCTAAAAGGAGTTTAAATGTTTTTCTAGAAAAAATGTCCGCTACTGAATTGGTATTAAGCGTAGAAAATTTTGGGCAGATGCCTATTCAATTAAGGAATTTACAACATAAAAATGGACGGTCAATCGGACAATTATCGAAAGACGAAATCATTTTGCCAAAGGAACGAAAAATGATTACCTACCGCTTGGATAATAATTTTGAAAAACTGTTCGTCAATAAAAAGAAAAAGAAATCTCAATTTACATTAGCTTCTGACATCAAAAAAATCAGCTTGGCGTGGACTGTTTATGGGTCGTCTATTGAGCGCAACGTCTTGATTAATCCCTGGAAAGAACAGGAAACAGATATTACAAATTCTTTGGCAGCTCGACGTGCCCCCAAAAAATTACCTGATCTTCCTTTTCTAATCATTGATGAAGAAAACAAAACCATCACCTGCAAAACGGGACGTTGGGAATTGACGAAGTGGCTGCAAATCCCTCCTGGATATACCTTTAAAATGGGTCCGGGCTGCCATATTAATTTTCAAAATTTCAATTCACAATTAATTTCTTATTCTCCTGTAGAATTCATCGGTACGAAAGAAAACCCCGTTTCTATTACCTCTAATACGGGCAAAGGTGCAGGCGTTTTTGTGATTGGTGCTGCTGATACTTCCATTGTGCGACATTGCCTTTTTGATAATTTGGGCGTACCCCGCGTGCCTTATTGGGGACTGTCGGGTGCAGTTAATTTTTATGAAGCACCGGTTCAAATTTCAGAAACTACTTTTAAAAACAATCGCTCAGAAGATGCGTTGAACATCATCAAAACCAATTTTACCATGGACAATGTTGCGTTTAACAATACACAATCTGATGCTTTTGATGGCGATTTTGTGGAAGGGTCTATTTCTAATAGTTCCTTTAATGACTTAGGAAATGACGCGATTGATATTTCTGGGTCAAGCATCCATGTCAAAAAAGTTATCATTCTGAATGCAAGCGATAAGGGGCTAAGTGCAGGAGAAAACAGCAAAATTATCGGTGAAGATATTTTAGTTCAAAAAAGTGAGGTAGCGGTTGCGTCAAAAGATTTGTCGCAAATAATACTTAAACAAACGCTGCTAAAAGATAACAAACTGGGGATTACTGCATTTCAAAAAAAGTCAGAATTTGGTCCTTGTAATATCGAAGCTTCAGACATTCGTCTCGAAAATAATCAGTTGGATTATTTGATTGAACGAGGTTCCTCTTTATTGTTGAATGGCTCATTAATGCCGGTGTCGGACAACGTCAAAGAACGGATGTATGGGGCGGAGTTTGGGAAAAGTAGTCGATAAGTACTCGGACGTAATTACTAACTGATGTCACGCATCTGCTATTTTATAAATGAAATTAAATGCGGCGCAAAAGTAATTTACTTTAGCTAAAATTTCGTTATGCGCCTGCGGGATTCTCAAGGGAGAAGCAATTTTTTTAAAATTGCTTCTCCCTTGAGAATCCCCTCGTGGCGGTTCGGATATTACAAAAGAT
>CAYUNA010000126.1:0-9670 GCA_964445895.1 uncultured Saprospiraceae bacterium
ATAGACGCAGAGCGTCGGCACTATTGGTAACACCCATCTCAACTCTTTTTCCAAGCCACAGCGTGGCGGCACTCTTGAACCACTATTCCAACACTACCACTCCAATCCCCGCGATACCGTCACCGTCCCCCCTTCCGTCACCATGTAAACCACCCCTTCCGCATCATAAACCGTACAAGTCGCCACCATCTTAAAATCCGTCGCTTCCGTAATCGTTACATTCACCAACAATTCTTTCCCGAATGGAATATCCTGGTACAAAATCGCCGAATCCGTCTGTAAGGGCAAACTTTTCGCACCATCGTTGAATTTTTGCACCCAAACCACCATGCCCTGATATTGAATGTCCGCAAAAAAGGTATTTACCGATTGAACGGGAAAATTTCCTTGTTCGGAAAGCGGCACAAACGGGGCTTTGCAAGACAAGACAATTTGCTGCTTAGTGATATCCAAAATCTGCTCAATCCCCTGGAAATATTTACCATGAAATAGCGAACCATCCTGGTACAAAATCGCGCCATCTGTTGGTTGATATTGACCGCTTACCTGATGCTTAAATGTCGGAGGGGTAGGAATTCCTTTTCGATTTTTCAATGTCACGGTCGCTTTGTAATGATAGGTCGGTAATTTGCCGCCTTCACTCAAAACGGTAGCTTCAAAAACGATGGTTTCTTCCGATTTCTCCAGTTCTTTTAGCTCGACGATATAATCCGTTTTTTGCTGACCATCAAAGACGATGCCTTTGAATAACCGCGTATTTTCGACTTGAAAGACCTTAAAATCTGGATACAACTTTTCACAAGTCTGCGCCATCCAACCGACAGCATTTACGACCGGTAAGACTGCATTATTTTGAATGACATGATGTTGCAAAAATGGGTTGTTCGCTTCGATGATTTGCCGATGAATTCGATGGGTTTTCAACGCTCCGATATGACTAATTCCTGCAGGTAAAGTGCCACCAATAATCACTTGTGGTTGATTGGAATAATCGCTATTCAATTCGTTGACCAACATCGCCGCACCACCTTCGCTATTCACCAAAACCACACCTGCGGCTTCAAATTGGGCTTTCAATTCGCCACTCACCATTCCGCTATCCCATGCGCCCCAATTGATGGCTGAAACGTGGGTATTTGGATGGTTCGTTTTAAATAAATGCGCGGCTTTGCTCAAGATTTCGTTGGCAATTGCATAGTCCGTTTGTCCGACATTTCCATAAAAACCTGCAACGGAAGAAAATAAAATCAAGTGGTCTAAATGGTGTAAATCTACCGCGCCCAAAAGCGTCAGCAATCCATCCAATTTGACCGACAAAACATTTTCAAAATCGGTTTCCGTCTTATCCTGAATGTATTTATCTGCCAATCGACCTGCACCGTGAATGACGCCTGTGATTTTTCCAAATTTCGCAGTGACTGTATTTAAAGCCATTTTAAAACTCGCCAAATTCGTTACATCTCCCTTCAAATATTCAACTTGCCCACCGTGATTTTTAATCGCAGTAATGGTTTCGTCCATCTCTTTTTTAGCTGCAATATTGCTGTATATTTTTTTCACCAATGGCAGACTTGGCTTCTCTCCTCGTTCCTTCAAGTCGTTCATAATTAGGCGTTTCAATGTGCCTTCGTCGCTTTCATTTTTAGCGAAAGCTGGCACTTGAAAACTGAAATCTGAACGACCCAATAAAATGAATTTACATTGAAAAGCTTCCGCCATATCAATGACGCATTTCGCCGTTACGCCTTTCGCACCGCCACTCACTAAAAAAACAGAATCCTTCGTAACTGTCGTTTTAATTAATTGATTTTCAAGCGTTTCTACTTCTTGTACACTTGTAGAGGTTCGACCTTCTTCCGAAAATCCAACTTCTGCAATGCTTACATTTGCGTCGTGCATTTCTGCAAAAATCTGCTGCGAAATTTGCTCCACTGGCAATTCTGGCTGAATATCTACTGCTCGACAAAAAACGGGTGACCATTCTAAATTCAAACATTTCACCAACCCTGTAAGTCCACCGCCGATGATGCTTACATTACCTCGTTTTCCTTGGCCTAATTTTCCATCCATGCGGGTAACGGTGAGGAAATTGGCGCGCTGCTGTTCACCTAATTCATTCAAATTTGGTTGCAAATATTTCGCTAAAAAGAAGACTGTTTTTACGACTGCTTTTTCAGCGGCAAAATGCTGGACAAAGTTGCCATTCTGAAATTCAAAATGTGGATGTAAGTGGATAAAACTACCAACTTTTCCAAATTTCGTTTGCACGTTTTGAATCGCACTTTTAACGGCTTCGTCCGAATTTTCTGCAATAGAAATAGCGTTCTTAATTGATGATTTTTGAATACTTGGCAAATTCAAAACGACAACTTGATTACCTTTTTCTTTTAAAAGAGCAACCGTTTTAGTCGTCAATTCAGAACCGTCATTGGTGACCACAACAACGTGTGTTTTTGGTAAAGAAAATTCCAAAAAATCTGGTTGTGGTAAATATTTCAACCCAATTTCACTTCGCGTTACGCCGTGAAAATTTCGGGTTTTAATCATCTTTTTTTGCCCCGTTTTTTGCGTTGAAACTGGTTGGGCAGGCGTTTTTACAGTTTCAACTATCCCTTTTTTCCACCAACGTATTCTACAATTTCACCTAAAGTGCGTAGCTCCGTCAACTCGTTCGGATTGATGCCAGACATCTCCGGATATTGAGCCGTCAATGCCCCGAAAATTTCGACTCGTTTAATGGAATCTATTCCCAAATCCGCTTCCATGTCCATGCTCAATTCCAACATTTCTGACGGATAACCCGTCTTTTCACTCACCACTTCCAGCAAGGCTTTTTCCAATTGCGCATTGTCTGCGCCATTGTTTGCTATGGGGGCTGGTGTGACAGATGCTGCCGCCGTTTGCGTTGGTGCCACAGCCGCTTGGTTCGCTACTGCCGCACCGCCTTTGCCACTTACATAAGTTACAATTTCACCCAACGTCCGCAACTCGGTCAGTTCATTCGGATTGATGCCTGACATCTCTGGATATTGAGCCGTCAATGCCCCGAAAATTTCGACGCGCTTGATGGAATCAATGCCCAAATCTGCTTCCATATCCATGCTCAATTCCAACATTTCTGATGGATAGCCGGTCTTTTCGCTTACGACTTCTAATAGGGCTTTTTCTAATTGGGTCGTGTCCGTCGTACTGCTTGTAGTTGCGGGTGCTGCTGGCGTGGCAACAGATTGGGCAGGTGCTGCCACTGCTTGATTCGCTACTGCCGCACCGCCTTTGCCACTTACATAAGTTACGATTTCACCCAATGTCCGCAACTCCGTCAATTCATTCGGATTGATGCCTGACATCTCTGGATATTGAGCCGTCAATGCCCCGAAAATCTCGACGCGCTTGATGGAATCAATTCCCAAATCTGCTTCCATGTCCATGCTCAATTCCAACATTTCTGCTGGATAGCCTGTCTTTTCACTTACTACTTCCAATAGGGCTTTTTCCAGGTTGGCTGTGTTGGCTGTACCATTAGACGGAGCAGCTACCGGCGTTACAACAGGTGTTGCAATTGCCGGTGCAGACATAGTTGTATTCGTTGACTTACCATTTCCATTGCTATGCAAGGGCGTTTCAGGTACAATTGGTGGAAAATTATTAGTGATTGTTGGCAGAACAGGTGTGCCGTTACCATTTGAACTGATATCGCTATTGGAAATTTGTGAACTCAACAATTCCAACAATTGCTGTGACTGCTCGTTTTGCGCTTGCATGAAACGCTCAAAAATTTCTAATGATTTAGTTTGATTTGCTTTGAAAGATTCCAGTGTGGACTGGATGACCTGTAAGATTTCTTTATTCATGATTTCTTCTTCATTTTCAATTTGTGAATGAATTGCATTTCCTACCGGAACTTCTACGACCTTTTCAACCTCTACAACTTTTTCGATTTCGACTATTTTTTCAACAATTTTGGTTTGACCACCACCTGATATTTTAAACCCATCATTCAGGACATCTTGATAGGCCTTTTTTGTCGGGGCAGACACGTAATTATTACCACTGATTTTGACATTCATCTTCGTCAATGCAGGTAAAGCTGGCATTTCGCGTTTGTATGGATCAACATTTTTCAACGTCAACCCTAAAATGCGCAATTGCAAAACAGCTTCTCGAAACTGTAAATCACTGTCTTTTTTTGCATTGGCATTCATGGCAATAGCAACGTGTTCTTTGTCCTTTAAGATATTTTTTACCAAATTAGTCAATACGCCTTTAGGTCCAAATTCTACGAAAATCCGACCGCCTGCCGCGTGTATATTTTCAATTTGATTTTTAAATAAAACAGGGTTTAAAATTTGATTTCTTAAAATAGCTTTTAAACTATTTAAATTATCAGGATAAACCTCGCCTGTTGTATTTGCATATACCGGAATTTGTGGCTTATTAAATTTTTGTTTAGAAACAAATGCTGAAAATGGTGCTTGTGCATGCTTCACAAATTCAGTATGAAATGCTGCTGAAACAGGTAATGGCACAACAGAAAACCCTTTCGCTTTCAACGTCGTTTCTGCCGCTCGAATGGCTGGTGTGCTACCACCTAAAACAACTTGATTATTAGAATTTACATTCGCAATCACAACGCCATCCATTCCATTAATTGCCTGACTAACAGCTTCTTGTGAAGACTTTACAGCCAACATCGTTCCTGCGTCTTCTTTTGGATTGGCAATCGACATTGCTGATCCGCGTGTCTTGGACAATGCTAAAAAAGTGGCATCTGTATAGACATCTGCTGCCCACAATGCGGTCAATTCGCCGTAGCTATGTCCAGCCGCAAAATTGGGTTGAAAACCTGCTTTTTTCAACACTTTAAATTGTGCCATACTCAACGTTCCAATTGCTGGTTGCGCAAATTGAGTTTGTGTTAAATCTTGCTGTTGCGCTTTCCGCTTTTCACTATTAAAAACAGGGATTGGGAAGATTTTTTTAGATAAATTTTCTTCGCCATTTGCCTTAAATAGCGCATCAATTTTTTCAAAACTATCTGCCACTTCTGGGAACGCATTCGCCAATTCTTTCCCCATGCCAACGTACTGCGAACCTTGTCCTGCAAATAACGCCACCACTTTTTGACCATTATTTTCAACGCCATTTGGTCGATAATAAATGCCTTTCGGATGACTCCATTCGTTGGTATTGGCTTGCAAATTTTGAATGGCTGTTTCTAATAGATTTTTACAGTTCTCAATATCTGTAGCCACAAATCCTAAGCGCGCATTGGCTTGATTTGGTATGGTATTTTTAGTCGTTTTAATTAAATTTTCAAACGCCGCTTGACCATTTTCATCTTGCAATTTTGAAAACTCACTTTGACATATTTGCAATAATTTCGCTGGATTATTTCCCTCTAAAAGAATGGTTTTGTAAGGTTCGTGCAAACGGAAATCCGTTGCTTTTTTACCTTGATATTCCTCCATTGCGATGTGCACATTAATCCCACCAAAACCAAATGCACTCACACTTGCCCGTCGTGGATGCCCATTTTTCAACCAAGGGCGAGCCTCCGTATTGATGTAAATCGCTGACTCTTCAATGTTGAATTTGCTATTCGGTTGTTCCACATTTATGGTTGGCGGCAATACTTTGTGATGCAATGCCAGCACGGCTTTCACCATACCTGCTGCTCCCGCTGCTGCTTTTGTGTGCCCCACTTGCGACTTGACTGACCCCAGGGCAATGTGCTGTTTTTGAGGATTGTTTGCACCAAAAACCATTTGCATCGAGGTAAATTCCGTTGGGTCACCTGCGCCCGTTCCCGTACCGTGAGCTTCCAATAAGCCAACAGTTGACGGCGCGTAACCTGCATCTTCGTACGCCCGATTCATCGCCAATGCCTGACCAGAAGGTCGTGGTGCGTAAACAGATTTGAAACGACCATCACTGGAAGTCCCGACACCATTTATAGTAGCATAAATGCGGTCGCCATCTCGTTCGGCATCTTCCAAACGCTTTAAAACCAACATGCCCAGACCTTCGCCAATCAACATGCCATCTGCTTTATCACTAAACGGACTAATGTTGCCAGATTTGGAAAAGGCAGGTGTTTTGGAAAAAGACATGTACATAAACGGCGAGTTGTCAGTATCGACACCTCCCGTCAACATCATATCGCAACGACCTTCGACCAATTCACTCAACGCCATTTTGATGGCACTTAAGGACGCGGCACAGGCCGCATCGACCACACTATTGATACCGCCAAGGTCAAAACGATTGGTTATTCGACCAGAAATCACGTTACCCAGTAAGCCAGGGAAGGAGTTTTCATTCCAACCGACGTAGGCTTTTTTCATTTTATCAACAATATTTGGAATATCAGCTTCTGCTACTCCGCTGGCTCGCAAGGCACGTTCCCAAATTGGATATTGCAAGCGAGCTATCAATGGCGTAATCAATTTCTGACCACCACCAACACCGAGCAAAACACCTGTTTTTTCCTTGATTTCTTTAGTAAGCTTTGGAGATTTAGGTCCATAACCAGCGTCATTCAGTGCATCTCGCGCAGCAACCAATCCGAGCAACTGACTGGCATCTGTTACTTCCAGAATGTTTGGTGGTAAGCCAAATTCCATTGGATTAAAATCAATTTTAGGCAAAAACCCACCGACTTTACAATACGTTTTGTCTGGCGCGAACATATCCTCATCGTAGTAGTCTTCGATGGACCACCTGTCATCCGGCACTTCCTTGATGCTATCCTTTCCTTGGATAATATTTGTCCAAAACTCTTCAATATTCTTGGCGTCCGCAAACATGGCAGATAACCCGATAACGGCAATGGGTGTTTTTTGCAGGGAACTATTAATGTTCATTGTGTAATTATTTTGTATTTTGAAAGAGGGAATCTGGATTACCACTACAAATGTGTTACGGAATTTATAGAAAGAGTGTACTGGTTCTCCAAAATTCCCTCTTTTAAAATTTTTATGCCGCACTACTGAAGTAGTGGGCTACTATATTGTTATTCGAAAAAGTTCTTCTTGTATTTCAACCAACTCCTTACCTTCTGGCGTACACAATCCTTTTAAATAAGGGACTAAAATAGCGAAGGTGAGTCGTTCTTTACTATATTTTTCAACAGGAAACATCGCATTATCTTTCAGCATTTTTAACATAGCTAAAACTGTTTTACCGACCACCTCAATGTCTAAATCTTCTACGAAAATACCGTCTTCTTTTCCCCATGTGGCCATATCAATCATTTGCTGATGAGCAAAATTTCCAGTATTTCGATAAGACTCATTTAACAAGCCAGGGTAATAATGTAAAATGTCATTAAAAAAGCTAGGATTCACTTGATGGGAACGCTGAATAATCTTCTGCAACAATTTACCCATCGCTTCAATTACATTTTCAGACTCAGCGAGTACCGCTTCGTTTTCCGCTTTTACTTTCGCATGATAGACTGCTAAAACTGCTTTTAATAATGCTGTTTTATCTTCAAAATGATTATAAATTGTTCTTTTTGATGTATGTAACTCACTCACTATCTTGCTAATAGTAATACTTTTTACACCATGCTCGACAAATAATTGAGTTGCCTTTTTAATAATCAAATCTCTAGTAATCATATTTTAAAATCACTTAATTTAAACGATTGGTAATATTTTTGTTCCGAAAGTACCGCAAAGAAAAGATATTTTTTTGAGAGTAACAATCTATTTTGAAAAAAAATACCATATGTTCTTACAACAAAAAAATAGGGATAGTGCTAAAATTCTTGAATAAACGCCCGAGGTTGTGTAAAAAGGTCGAAAAACGAATAGGTAGCAGATACCAAATATTTATTAAAAATTGTTTTTCAATAACTTATGCATTGAATTATTTACAAAACAAAGGTATCCGCTACCTTTTTTCACACCCCTAACAAAAATAGAAAGAAGAAACATCCTTTATTGAATTACAATTCTCTTCACAATCTGCTGCTCCTCCCCTATCAATTTCATAAAATAAACCCCACTCGTCAAGTCGTTTCTAAAAACCTCAACCACTTCATTATCAACGTTTTGAAAAAATAAAACCTGCCCATTCATGTTCGCGATTTCCAGTCTTTTGAAAAGCTGCCAATCCCCTACAATTCTAATTTTTGTACTCATGGAAAATGGATTTGGAAAAACTTTTACCTGACTTTGTAAAGCTACTTCCTCTGTATTCGTATCCAAACAAAATGGGTCAGAAAATCGTTCTGCCGTCGTAAAAACGGTATCCGTCAAAGTCTTCAAAAAGGCGACTAAGGCATCTTTTTCCGCGAAGGTCAAACCAAGATTTCGGGGTGCAGAACCAGGACCATCTACTCGCAATTGAGGAGCTAAATTGGGATGCGGCAACACACCATTATCATAATGTTGTACTACATCTTCGAGCGTTTCCACGCTTCCATCGTGCATGTATGGAGCAGTCAATTCGATATTACGAAGGCTTGGCACTTTGAATTTTCCATTGTCATTTTGCTGTCCTGTAATCGCGCCAACACCCTGGTCTGCATACATCAAAAACAGTCCGTTATTGCGTGCAACGGTACCCGTTTGTAAATCACCTTGATGACAGGAAGCACAATTGCCTCGCTCTTGTCTGAAAAAGATGTCCTTGCCTTCGTTTTCTTCATCCGTAAAATTCGGAAACGGCATCAATTGTGCACCACCGCCACCACCACCGCCGACTTGCGCTCGTCCTACATCATATTTGGATTCGTAAGAAATTAGTGACCGTACAAACTGCGACAGCGCCAAAGCAATCCGTTCGGAACTAACCGACGGCGTACCAAATGCTGCATTGAAAAGGTCAGGGTAATAGTCCGTAGCCGTGAGCTTCGCTTCCAAATCTGCCAAATTCATTCCCATTTCCACGTCGTCTTGAATGGGTAAAAGTACTTGTTCTTCAAGGGTTGCAGCACGTTCATCCCAAAAGAAATGACCATTTTCATAAAAACGGGCGTTGCTCAGATTCATGGAGTTGCGAGGGGTCAGACCACCTTCAAATCCTGTACTAAATTGGTCAGGGTCAGAAAATGCCAGTTCCTGTGGATGACAAGAAGCACAGGAAATTTCATCATTTGCCGATAGTTTTTTATCGTAAAAAAGGACTCGACCGAGCGTTGCGCCTTCGTCGGTGATTGGATTGAATGCAGGAGTATTGTCTTCTTCTTGCAACTCATTTTGCAGATAATTGGGCAAATCAATTATCGAGTAATTAAAAGACGTGGTTGGTAAATCTAAACAGTCCGTAAAAAAATCTGGCGGCGAGAGAGTGATTATTTGAGGACGAAAAGACAGTAAAAAGAATGTTGCAATAAATAGGAAAACAAGTATATCTTTTTTCATGTTGTATTGTTTTGTGGTTCTAAATGAAACCCTTATTTTAAGACTTATCGCACAAAAATCAGTAAAAAATTAGAGACTTTTCGATAATTCTACGTCTTTTGTGTAGAGAAAAAAATTAATTATTTTCCTGCTCCCTAAAAAGAGTTTGTAAAAAATAGGGCGGTGCATCAAATGCAAAGCTGTTTTTTCTTCAGCCAATTTCTGTCCGTCCGCACCAAGAGTTTTCTAGTTATAGATGGAGTAACCTTTAATTTATATACAAAAATTAAAGGTTGCTCCATCTGATGAATATGGGTGTA
>CAYUNA010000127.1:0-9660 GCA_964445895.1 uncultured Saprospiraceae bacterium
CTTAAAGAAAACTTACCTTTTGGTATAGTCTCGTTGGGATTGAGGGATAAAAACATGCTCTTAAAAATAAAAAAGCCATCCTGAAACCTCAGAATGGCTTTTTTATAAACAAATCACTCAATCAACGGGTGCCGTCAACCGCGCGCTGTTTCTAATTATCTGCTCCATCTAATGCACCAAAATCAAACAATAAAGAGAATCGCAAGGTATTGTCCAATGGATTTCTTTGACTGGTTGTTGGCACTAAGTAAGAGAAGTTGATACCAAAAATGTTATACTTCAAGCCCAAACCGACCGTGAAATATTTTCGTGCACCTTTGGTGTTGTGTTCTGTATAGTAACCTGCACGAACGGCAAATTGCTCATCGTACCAATATTCCAAACCGATAGAGTACATCAATTCTCGGAATTCTTCAGACGTACCACCTGGTGCATCGCCAAAGGAACTGAAGATACCACCAATGGTAGATTCTTCTTTCCAATCGTCAATGCCATTAGCATCCGTGTCACACTCATTTTCAGGAGTATCTGGATCGTTTAAGCAACGAGTTGGTACTAAGAATTTGTTAATATCCGCCGTTACCGTGATAGAGTTGTATTGGTCTAACTGAGTTTTCAAAGCAGCGCCAATTCCCAGATTGGTTGGAATAAAATCTTTTTCGTTATTCGCTGCGTTGGTATAAGTAATTTTTGAACCAATGTTTGAAATTGCCAATCCAACGGTCAAGTCTGCATCGTTATTCCCTAATTTCATTGGCGACTGGTAGGTTAACGAAATATCCGCTGCACCTGCTGTTCCAACTTCAATTAATTGACCGTTGACCTGCTGACCAGAAGCGAGATTGGAGAAGATGAATTTAGCACCGATACCTGCCGAAAATTTATCAGATAGTTTTCGAGAATATGCTGCGGTGATTTCAAACTCATTTGGACGACCGAAGCCGATTGGTTCGCCATTGACATCGGTAAAATTAATTTCACCTAAAGAAAAATAGCGTAAACCAAAACCAACTGCCTGTAAATCATTGATTTTATAAAAACCAGTTAGATATGCAAGATAAACATCATTTAAGCCTAATGCTCGCAACCAAGGTGTATAAGTTGCTGATAAACCTAAGTCATTTTCTGCAAAAACCAACTTAGATTGGTTGAAGTGCATTGCATTGGCATCTGGAGATATAGCGATTCCTGCGTCACCCATCGCACCCGAACGAGCGTCTGAAACGATGCGCAGAAAAGGAACTGCTGTAATAATGGCATTGGGACATGGAGAACCATCGGGTAGGACGTATTCGCCGTCTGCGTTTTTAATGCATTGAGCCTCTAAGGTCTGGGTAGTACTCATTAGCGCGAAAAAAGCCGCAACTAAGGTAAATTTGAAGAGTAGATTTTTCATGAGAATAATGCTACGTTTTATGAAAATTTTGCAAATATAATAATTGAACGCGAAGTTCGAAATTGTAAACCAATTTCTTTCCTTCTCTAAACTTTAATATCAGTAGGCTTATTGCTTGAAGTTTAAGATTTTTTTAAGATTTATTTTTAGGAATGAAAAATTGATTAAGAGCATGTTTAAAATTTTACCGAACTGATAATCAATAGTTTATGGTTCTGACAATAAATTAGCAAAGGAATATATCGAGATACATGACTGCGCTAATTTGAAGTCAGGTTCATAAAATATTGGTTATCAGGAGAGTAAAATTTTAAACATGCTCTTAGAGCATGTTTAAGAATCTTATTTTGATAATTAATTTTTTGTGCTAAGAGGAAAATTAAATGCTAAGAACTGAGTAAAAACCATATTTTTTCGTAAAAAAATATGGTTTTTACTCAGTCCTTAGCATTTTTTCAAGAATAACAAGTCTATTTCAAAATCACTAATTTTTCAAATCCACTTTCTCCCTTCATCACTTCACCTGTCGTCGTCGCTGGAGAATCGTCTTTTCCACTATTGGCACCAACGATGCCGTCTGTGCGAACTTTTACCTTGTATATATAAGTACCTTTTGCCAATGGATCGCCAAAATCGTCGTTCCCATCCCATTCGATGCAGTTTTCTCTGCCAAGTTCGAATCCTTCGGAATAGACTCGGGTTTCGATAGTTTTGACTAATCTACCAGAAATCGTGTATATACTTACCAATACGTCAAGATCTTGCGAACCCAGATTGTGTTGAAACATGAAGCAAGTATTGGTGGTAAACGGGTTTGGATAATTCAAAACTCGTTCCAAAGCCACTTTTTCGGACTCCACAACCGTAAAAGAAGTAAATCCTTCGCTATTATTATTGGAAATATCCCATGCATTGACGCGAATTTCGTGTTCGCCCACCTCAAGGTCAGATAATGGGAATCGAACCTTACCTTTGGTATAATCATCCAATTCTGCTTCATAAAAGTCATTTAAAATGAAAGTGTTCGCTGTGTTTTGGTCTAATACGCCACTCAAATCGTGTCCGATGCTATTACCTGTCACGTTGATTCCATTATCATCTTCCAAAACCACCAATAGTGTCGGTTCGCTGTCCGTAATGCCGCCATAAACGAAATCTTCCGAATTCATATAAACATCTACCGTTGGTCCCTGACTGTCAGTTAATGCATTCGGGTCAGTACCTCCAATCACTGGGCCTAAGAAGTATCCTGCAGCATCCAGCATTTGTGAATTATCGAAAGCGTAATAACTGATTTTACCATCTCCAAAATTATAATCAATATCTTTTGGCACTACAAAAGTGAACGAAAACTTACCATTTGTTACGCTCGCTCGTCCTTTGAAAATCACGTTTTTTTGCAAAACATAATCCTTAACTTGACTTCTCGAATCCTGCCCTAATGTTTGATAAATGACTTTTTTATCAAAAATGGTTGGCACGACAATTCCATTGAAATCACTAATGAAATTACCTGAATCATCTTCAATTTGCCCTTCAACCGTTACTTTTTGTAAAGCGCGAATGGTATCAACACTCACATTTACGTCCACGCCATTAATTTTCTTAGTCGTCACACGAAGGTTAGGTAAAGCCAGCGCCATAGATGGGTCACCCAAAAGCGCAAATTTTCGAGAGTTGCTTTCATTAATGCCATCTTTATTTTTTGAAATTCGTAAAACCTCTCCGATAGTTGGGATTTGGTTATTAATTTTATAAAATAAAGTATCCGTTGATGCTTCTGTCAAACGCTTATTGGCACTCGCATAAACTGCTCGTGTTGTTGAAAATAATGCCACTGCACCACCATCTCGTTTCAACAACATTTCCTCGCCACCTGTTGTAAAACCTGGATTGTCATAGCCTGCGAATGAACAAGTTGCGGTGATGAAAAGTGGTAATTTATCAGCATTATTCCATCCCAAAATATCTTGCAATTTCAAAACCCGCTCCTGTGTCCAACCTTTTGAACCACCGTGACCGAGATAAGTTACTGCCAAAACACCTTTAAAAATGTTTCTATCTAAAGCCTCAGTTGCCAATGGAATTCGCGTACCACCGGGCGTTGATTCTTGTGGAAAAGCATCCAAATAAATTTTATCAATATTTAAATTAGGATTTCGGGCTGCTACTTTTTCTGCAATTTCATCCGCGTCATCAATATGGGTATTATTGTCCTCGTCATCTGCTACAAACACCATTCTATTCCGCCAATCACCGAGGGCATCTTCCGCAGTATCGTAGCAAATAATTTTATCGACAACCAAGTCAGCTTCTGCATCATTTTTTACAGGCAATCGTCCGACACCAATATCCAAAGATCCATTTGTCAAGGTTTCTCCTTCATCCAAAATCGTGTAAAAATCATCAGAAGGGTAGGCAGAAACGGGATTTAAAGATTGCGGTGTTTCGTAAACCGGGATGAAGTCGTTGTTTTGATTATAAATATTTCGTTGGTCAAACGAGCCATCACCAAAAAGCAATAACGTTTTAAATTGGTCACTGCGGTCATATAGCATCCGCGCAAAATTTCGAATACCTGACGCATCTCTACGACCTGAAGAAAATTCATTCTCCAAATGTCTAATATCCACCAATGCCACAGCCATGTTACTGTGTTCCATTCGATGATTGGCTAATTTTTCGGCTTGTTCTAAAAACTCTTCATGATAGATAATCACAAAATCGACGTTTTCGATGCCGTGAATATTTTGATTTTCAACTTTTCCAACAGCAGTTGCGGATAGTAAATCTGTATTTTTATCAAAAGCAATAAATTCTTTAATCACACCTTCTGTCTGCGCACCAAAGCTTAATTGATTGCCGCTTAAATTCGCATTTTGTAATTTTACGGATTCCAAATCGGTGACATCCCAAATGGTAGTATTGTCATTTGCACCACTTAACTTGAACTCACTATTTGGAAAATTTTGACTATCAATATCTCTAAAAGCCAATTGATTGCCGACCATTTCCAGACGCTGGCGGTAGTTGATTTGAATATAGTCTAGCCATGCCTCGTTTGTGCTGCTTCCTGCGTTTGCGTAATTTACAGTTAAATTGAGTTCGGTAGAATTAGTCGTTATCTGGTCCGTAATCGTTTTATAATTAGCGTAAGAATCCGTTTGCTCACCATCTGTTCTGGAAAAAGTTGCACTGGTAAAAGTATTACCATTGGCGGTTACCGAAAAGCGGGAACTACTACTGGTCAACGCTCTTGCTGCCATTCCAGCCATTATTTTTACGACTGAGTTGTTTACCAGATTGGTAGGTTTTACTAACTCAGAATAATCGTATTCTGTTTGTAATTTATAAAAATCACCAAAAAACTGTTGTCCTGAACCTTGTCCTCCAGACCAGTCGTGCATCAAATTTAAGCGATCATCTTCGTACCGTTGATATGCGTCAAAAACGGTTACCGTATTGGCTGCACCCGAAACGGAATTTTGTGCAGCTACTCGTTTTCCATTTGTTGAGCCAATTTTGATAAAATAATAGTTATTGTTGTCATAAAAATTCATGGGCTTTTCAAACTGCTCTTTTGCTGTGTTGTAAGTCCAGATACTTGCGCCTTGTCCGTAAAATAAAATATAGTCATTTTCATCAAAACTACCATCGCCTTCACCCACGATTTCCACCGCATTCTCTGCTAAATCATCCGTTACTTCTGTCACCAAACTTACGGGTAAAACACCACCACCATTACCCAAGAACTGAATTTTTCGTGGGTCAATATCGTCGATTGGAATTTCTAATTCATTTTTCAAAAAGTCATACGTCAGCTTATGCATGCCCGTTTCTGCTACCGCAATTTTATAAATGTCACCATCACTTAATTTTGAATTATACGTCTCGCCTCCTCGATTGGCAGTAGGTATATTACTGGCACGGAAGCCTGTTCGCACGGTGAAACTGACCACTCTTTCGTAGCTATTCGGTCCCGTCTTGATAATTGGAATAAAACTGATGTGTGCAAAATAATCACGACGGTCTTTCTGCACTTTTGTTTGAAACTCAATTCTATCAGACAACAAAACATCATCTGGCGACGCTTCTTTTTCAAACGATTCATATTGTACATCCAATAATTCTACATTGACGGTACCTGGAGAATTCACCGCAAATCGTTCCGAAAAATAAGGCAATGATGGATAACGCTCACTGTAAATAGCGTTGTCAAAATGTTGAATGGTAAATTTTTCGACCCCATCAAATTGATGAACCAATGGATTAGCACTCCACTCCAAGGTTCGGGTAATGGTTGTCGGAAGGTTTGCAAAAGTGGTAGTTAATGTAAAAAAAGCAATTGCAAAAGTTAGTAAATTTTTCATATTTTGCGGAAGTTTGAACTTGAAAGCAGGTAATTTTGATATTTTTGGCATTTTGAAAATGCGTTGATGTGTTTAAGTATGGAGTGTGTTTAGATTTTTTTATAAAAAATAATCGCCTAAACACGTTAAAAATTATCATAACTTAAATACACAAGTTACACATTTTTTCGTTTATAAAACGTAATGTTGATTGCAAAGTTATTGAACGATTGTTTTTTTAACACTTGAAAAGTACGAAATGTCGGGAATACGGGGTTTTAGACGTAGCGCTAAACTCTATCGGCGAAACTACGTGATTTTCTAATCTAATCCGCCAAAATAATAGGTCAATGATAAGACAAATACTTTTTTTTGCGATGATGCTGTGCTTTGTAGGGACACTTCAAGCACAAGATCCAATTTTTAGTCAATTTTACTCTACACCAATGGTATTGAATCCTGCATTTGCGGGCAATACTTTAGCACCGAGGTTGGCTGTAAACTATCGAAAACAATGGACGGCGATTGAAGGGCCACAAAGTTTCGAGACTTTTGGGGCATCGTATAGTCAGTTTATGCCAGGTTTGAATAGTGGCGTTGGATTTTTATTGGTATCAGATGACTCTGGAGATGGCTTATATAAAACCACTAAATTTGGAGCAACTTTCGCCTATCGGGTGGAAGTGAATCGTGATTTTAAAATAAAAATTGGTGTCGAAGCGGGCTTTCGGTCACTCAATTTAGATTGGGAAAGATTCCAGTTTTTTGATCAATTGGATAGGATTACCGGACCATTTGACGCAGCAGGGAATTTGAATCCAACGAATGAAATTCGACCTGATTTGGTAAGCAAAACCTATTTTGATGTCGGGGCTGGAATTTTGGCTTATGGACCAATTTTTTATGGTGGCTTTTCTATCAAGCACTTGACCACACCGAACGAAGGATTGTTGGGAATCAATGACCAATTGAATGAAGGATTAAGTCAGCGAATGTCGCTACATGGAGGCGCGCAATTGGAACTTCGGAAAGCAAATAATCGACGGGGCGCAATGTACATTTCGCCTAACTTAATGGTAATAAAACAAGGCGACCAAGGGCAGGTGAACGGTGGTGCTTATCTCAATACCGGAGCATTATTTTTCGGTGGTTGGTATCGTCATGCCTTCGGAAATTCTGATGCAGTCATCGCTTTGGTGGGTTTTAAATATGATTATTTTAAGATAGGCTATAGCTATGATATTACCGTTTCTGATTTAAATAATTCGCGATCAGGCGGTTCGCACGAAATTTCAATTATCTTAAATTTTGACGAAAGTGAATTGGTGAAACAGCGACGACGAGCAGAGCGTTTCAATGACTGTTTTGGTATTTTTAGATAAAATTTATTGCTTAAATTATACAAAAAGACATGGTGATTTTTAAAGGTCACCATGTTTTTCCAATACTTTTTTACCTCTTTTTAACTTTTTCCTTCCTATTTATTTTTATTCCCTAATTTCTTTGCTACTTTTCGGCAAGGTTTTATTTAGAATTTTAGTTTGTTGGTTTTTAGTCTTTGGATTCCACTTAGGAACGATGAAAAAATAAGTCCGCCAAGTGGACAGTATATTTTTTTCTCAGTTTTCTTTTAAAAGGAAAATGAGTACAAAAAGACCTGTCGAGTTGGCGGAGAGTTATTTTTTCACCGTTACTAAGAGCATGTGTCCAAGTACTTAAATATTTTTCACTCACAAAGTAGTTACAATGGGCGAACAAAGAGTTTCGATAGTCAAAGAACAGCCACAAATGCAAAAATTTGTGCGCGCTCTCCTGAACGATGTCAAAGCGTTGGAATATATGTTGGAAAATGATTGGTTTGAAAGTGACATCACGCGCATCGGGGCAGAGCAAGAGATGTGTCTTGTGGATAATAAAGATTTTAAACCGGCACCAATTGCGATGGAAGCGCTCAAACGGATGAAAGACTGGGAATGGGTAGAAACGGAACTCGCAAGGTTTAATTTGGAAACGAACCTCACGCCACGTGTTTTTGAAAATAAATGTCTAAGCGAATTGGAAGACGAAAATCTCGGGAATTTGAATAAAATCCGGGAGAAGTTGAAACGGATGAAAACGAAGGTCGTCCTAGTTGGAATCTTACCAACTTTGCGAAAATCAGATTTAGATTTTCATAACCTCACACCAAAAAAACGGTATTTTGCGTTGATGGAAGCGATTCAAGAACAATTGTTGGGGTCTGATTTTGAACTAAATTTGAACGGTATTGATGAATTGCGTCTCAAACACGATTCGCCATTATTAGAGGCGGTGAATACCAGTTTTCAAGTGCATTTACAAGTCTCTCCAAAGGAATTTGTACCCATGTACAATATCGCCCAAGCACTCGCTGGACCAGTAATGGCAATTGCAGCGAACTCTCCAATGGTGTTTGGTCGACGGTTGTGGCATGAGACGCGGATTGCAATGTTTCAGCAAGCTCTGGACACGCGGACAAGTCAGGAACACATGCGAGAACGTTGCCCTCGGGTGAGTTTTGGAAATGGTTGGTTAGATAAGTCAGTTTTGGAAATTTATCGGGAAGATATTGCCCGCTTTCGAGTATTGTTGGCGGCAGATTTAGAGGAGGATTCAGTGGAATTGATAAAAAAAGGTAAAGTACCAAAGTTGCGTGCTTTGCAAGTTCACAACTCTACTGTATATCGTTGGAATCGTCCTTGTTATGGCGTGAGTGACAATGGTAAGCCGCATTTACGTATTGAAAATCGAGTATTGCCTGCTGGTCCGACAGTCATTGATGAGGTGGCGAATGCTGCGTTTTGGCTTGGAGCTATGGTAGGGATGCATGATAAAATTAAGGACATCCGAGAACATTTAAGCTGGGATGATGTAAGTGATAATTTTATGAAAGCAGCCAAATTTGGCATTGATACAACCTTTAATTGGTTTGGAGAGAAAAAAATATCAGCCTGCGATTTGGTATTGAAAGAATTAATTCCATTGGCGCGACATGGACTGAAATTGCAAAAAGTAGATAAGGCAGATATTGACAGATACTTAGGTATTATCGAGGCACGGGCACGGTTGCACATGAATGGTGCGCGGTGGCAATTGCGGGCATTCACCAATTTGAGAAAAAGTATCGGGTCAGATGAAGCACTATCAATTTTGACTGCTAATATTATTAAAAATCAGGAATCGGAGACACCTGTTCACTTATGGGAGTTGCCAGAACCAGAAATTTTAGCAGAATACAGCCCCGGGAAATTGAGAGTAGAAGAGTTCATGGCAACCGATTTATTTACCGTTCAAAAAGATGATTTGATTGAATTGGTAGCCGAATTGATGGATTGGCGTAAGATTCGCTACATGCCCGTCGAGGATGCTAAGGGCAATTTGGTTGGGTTGATTACCTCGCGTTTGTTGCTGCGATATTATGCCAAAAAACATTCATTTAACAGCAAAGCTGCTGCGACGGTAAAGGACATTATGATTGAAGATGTGATAATGATTAGTCCAGATAAAACGATTATCGAAGCGTTGCAATTGATGCGTGGGAATAAAATTGGCTGTTTGCCAGTGGTAAAAAATGGTGAGTTGATTGGAGTGATTACGGAGATGGACTTTTTGCGGATTTCGAGTCGCTTGATTGAGCGGTTGGAGGAGAATAAGGGAAAGAAGAGTTGATTACTACGCGGCACTTACTACTAAGGATTGTTTAAAAAACAGTGCTGTAAGTTTTCTTTAAAAAAACAGGAGTCATTCCGAATTTTTAGTCTAATCTTTTCGTTGCGCATTTTGAGCCGAAAATGTTCCCGGAAGAAAATAAATTACGCGCGGCTCAAGGGTTCTTAAATGGGAAAATAGATTGAAATGGAGTGATTTTGCACCACATTTCATTGAATTAAAAATTCG
>CAYUNA010000128.1:0-9653 GCA_964445895.1 uncultured Saprospiraceae bacterium
AAAATTTCTTCCCCCTTTAGAATCCCATCGTGGCGGCTTCGATATTGGCAAAAGTTCTGATGATTTTCGCCACGAAACATCCAGAGTGCGTAACATCAGTTAAGTACTTCATAAAAATAAATTTACAACCCGAGGCAACCCTTTTATCATAATCTTCGTGTTAACAATTGAAACCTAAAAATGACGCGTGAACAACTGTCAATAATTATTAAAAAATGTAAAAACAATGACCGCGATAGTCAGCGGCTCTTGTACAAACATTTTTACAATTATGGCATGACAGTTTGCTTGCGATACGCGGCGCATCGAGAGGAAGCGAAAGAGATTTTAAACGATGCATTTGTCAAGGTTTTCACCAAATTGAATCTATACGACCCGAATTTATCCTTCAAAGCGTGGCTCAATAAAATTTTAGTCAACACAGCGATTGATTATTTTCGGAAAAACCAATCAACTCCACAAATCGTGGATTTGGTACATGCACAACATTATGAAGTAGCCGATGAAGCACTCCAAAATTTGTCCGTACAAGAGGTTTTTCAAATGGTCAATCGTTTATCGCCTGCTTATCGAATGGTCTTTAATTTATATGTAGTGGAAGGATTTAAACATCATGAAATTGCAGAAAAACTGGGCATTTCGACGGGTTCATCAAAGTCAAATTTAGCGAAAGCCAAAATGCGACTCAAAGCGATGATACAGCAAGCAAGCGAAATAGATGAAGAAAAACTGAAACGAAATCGGTCGTAAAACGATTCGTCAATAAATACACTTATTTGGATAATTTCGATAAAATACTCGCACAAAAGTTGCAGCAAGAGCAGGAATTTGATTTCCGCGAAAGTGACTGGCAGGATGTTGCCAACACGCTCGATACTGCTGCATCTGCACCAGCGGCTTTTGCCTGGAAAGGTTGGGCAGCAGCAGCGATTTTATTGACTTTATTAGGAGGTATTGGCTGGTTAGCAATGGAACTGAAAGACGCTAAAAATGTCATTCAAGATTTAAAAAATCAACCAATTGCGGACAATTTTCGAGTTGATACTATATATAAGGAGGTGGCGGTCGTGCGAGTGGATACTGTTTTCAAAACACAAACGATTACCAAAACAATTGCGGCTGCAACACCAACCAATATCTTTACCACTACCCCATTTTTCGCAAATAACCAACGATTTAATACGCATGATATTAGTGTAACCGGGACTGGAATGCTTGGCACGAGTTTTTTCAGTCCCTTTTTTAACAACTCATGGCGCACAACTGATGGCGCACGAGTTGGAAGCATTGATATTCCTACGCGTGAAGAACAACTTATGCTCGCTGCTAATTTGAAAAAATTAGAGCTTTTGGATAATGAAGTACTGGCTTTCCCTGAGACAGAGTTACCAGTCAATGAAATAGCGACTTCGGAATTGAGTTTAGACAATAATCCACGTTTTAAAGATTATCTACGACCGATTGGGTCAAAATTTGGCGTTTCTGTTGGTAAATCCTTTTTGACAGCAAGCGGTTTGACGAATGTTTCAAGTTCTAATGTTGGGATAAAAGGTGAATTGAGTTTTGTGAAAAACATTAGTTTGGTAGGTGCTGTTGACTGGTTTAATTTGGGTTATCAAACAACCGATTTTGCCAATTTAGGACGCAATATTCCAATGCCTGATTTAGAAGATTTAGGTAGCGCCAATCCAAGTGATTTAACTTTTGCATCGGTCAATCAGTCATTTACGCAGTACAAGTTGGGCTTGAAATATAGTTTTCCAACCAAGACGACGGCAGTGCCATATATTGGCATCAATTACTTAGCATCAAGTCATGTGAAGAAAGATTTTTATTACTTCTACGACATTCCAGCATCGCAAGGATTGGACGTACAGTTGGATAGAAATGACCAATTTAGTGGATTTAATTCCGATGGATTTGGTTTAGATTTAGGCGTAGAGTTGCAGACACAGAAGTGGTTGAGTTTGCAAATAGAGGGCTATTATCACTTCATTACGCCAGATATGCGGAGTCAATATTATGACTTAGTCGGCATTCGATTGGCAGCGTTGGTTAATTTCAAAACGCGATAAAACACATAGTTACGAAACAATTTTTATGATATAATATATAGATTGGCGACTCAATTGAGTCGCCTTTTTCTTGTCTATATCTTACCTGACTCCCGTTCCATCACACACCTTACACTTTTCCTTTTCTCTCACCAACCAATAATATCCATTGCCATCACAATTAGGACAATTCGTTTCCGATTGATACTTAGACATAAGGTAAAATACTAATTTCCAAATACCAAAGATAATAGCAGCAGCAATTAAAGCGCGAATCAAAATGAACATTGACTTATAGTTTTTTTAAAAGATTGAAATAACTGATGTTACGCGGCACTTGTATTCATTCTAAATGAAATTAAATGCGGCGCAAAAGTAGTTTACTTTAGCCAATATTTCGTCGTGCGCCTGCGAGTTTCTCAAGGTAGAAGCTATTTTTTCAAAACTGTTTCTACCTCGAGAAATCCCTCGTGGCAGCTCGAATAGTAAACAATGAGCTCAAGATTTTTCGCCTCGAAATGTTTAAAGTGCGTAAAAATAATGAGAAGCTCGAAAATCTTATCAATTTTTTCTAAAAGTCAACGTTTTATTATCTACTCCATTCGTTATTTTCAAAACATAAAACCCTATCGATAAATCTTCGACAGCAACCGTTTTTTCATCAGAAAGATTTAATACCGTTTTTTCTAATTGTCCGACTGCATTGTAAAAACGAAGTGTAGTTGTTCCCGTCCAATTTTCGGGTACTACTAAAGTTAGCAAAGCAGACGTAGGATTAGGATATAGTGCAAAATCATCACCTGTATTTTTAAAATTCACTTCTGCAACTGCTGAATAATCAACCGTGCCATCAAAATCCACTTGTCGGAGTCGGTAGTAATTTGGGCCATGTACCGGCGCATCATCAACAAAGCGATATTCCTGAATTTCATGGCTTGTTCCCGCCCCTGTCACACGACCAATTTCATGAAAATCTTTAGCATTTTGGCTACGTTCAACTGCCATATAATCGTTATTGAGTTCTGTCGCTGTTTGCCACTCAATCATAGTTTGTTTATCTTTTAGAACAGCATCAAAAGCAATTAAATCAATCGGCAAAACTATTGAAGGTGAATCAAAATCATAACTATCAGGGTCACCACAGGCAATGTCCGTACCCGTTGGTACATCTAACACACAGCCGTCCATGTCACCTCCAACTGTAGTGCTACAAGAGGCTCCTCCTAATGATAAATTAATAACATCACCGCCATTATTAATAATACCAGTGGTTCCATTATCTGCATCAAACACACCTGCAGGAAGTGGATTTGCACCGTCCCAATCATTAATTACAGTAAAACATGCTCCATCTGCCAAGATGGATCCAGCTGGAAAAGTGAACCAATCACCACTACCCGGATCATTAATTACCACACCAGACAGGTCAGCAGGAAGCCCTGAAGTGTTACATATCTTGACGAATTCATCATTAGTATCAGCACTGCCATCACCATCTGTATCGAAGTTCATCGATCCATTCGGGTCAAGTAATACCTCCGTAACAGTGACACCACCTGGACACTGTGCTGTAATCGAAAAATGGAATAGGAGTAGCCCAAAAACTAAAAAGTAGTTCTTTTTCATGGTAGAAATTTTTGTGTTATAGAATCTTTTTTACTTAAAAATTTATTTGCTTTACGAGAAGAAGAGGGGATAAATATTTACTTTGAGTGGGAAATTGGACTTTCTGATAAGAGGGATATCAGATTTTATAAATTAATGATTACGAAGTGAAATTGGTATCTAATAAAGTATGTATTGATAATACAAAAATCAGTCCTTTTTGTTTAGTACAGTGTTAAAATTTATTTATTTTTTTAAAATCGCGAGTTAAAGATAGACTTTATGAATGAGGTTGAGTACCGTGGAACAAAAGTTTATTTGGTTTTTAAGGAGGGAAAAAATTGCAAATTTTCGACCTCTAATAAAAAATAGTGAGCGTTGCCTGCGGCAACGCGGGTGGGATTCTTGAGGATGAAAAATGATTTTTACAAAATCATTTTTCATCCTCAAACTCCTCTTAAGAACGCGAATTAAATAAACTTCGGTTCTTGAAGGTTATTTACTTCGCGTTCCTTATTTTAAATGCAAAGAAACATCAATAACTTTCTACATCATCATCTGGATTTCGTCTATCACCAGCCCCATGTAATTGCCCATTATCCAGCGCCTGAATTGCCTTCATTTTGGCCAGATATTTCTTTTCTGTAAATGTATGTCCTTTATCCATCAATGCTTTTTTCAATAGGGTATCCAATCCGCCTTCTTCATACCAAATCTCATCAGGCAGCCATTGATGATGAAAACGATGGGCATTGACTGCTTCATCCACAGAAATTCCAAACTCTGCAACATTCAGAAATACTTGCAATACCGAAGTGATAATGGTCGAACCACCTGGCGTACCCAACACCAAAAACAATTGACCATCCTTCTCTGCAATTGTCGGCGTCATACTACTCAACATTCGCTTTTCGGGTTGAATTGCGTTGGCTTCGTTGCCAATGAGACCAAAGTAATTGGGCGTACCGGGCTTGGCACTAAAATCATCCATTTCATCATTCAAAAAGAAGCCAGCACCTTCGACGATAACTTTACTTCCATAGTTTAAATTAAGCGTCGTCGTCACTGAAACCGCATTTCCTTCGCCATCCACTACGGAGGTATGAGTTGTTTCAAAACTCTCGGTTGTCAACGTAAATTTACCTGCGGCCAAGGTATCACTTGCCGTTGCCTTATCCATGGAAAAATCGGACATTCGGGCTGCCAAATAATCTTCATCCAATAAAGAATCCGTCGGAACGGGCCAAAAATCGCTGTCGCCCAAATATTCCGCACGGTCAGCATAAGCACGCCGCATCGCTTCTACCATTAAATGTAGTGCATCAGGCGACTGAAACCCCTTTTCTTTTAGTGGATAATCTTCTAAAATATTCAACATTTGCATCAGCGCAATCCCTCCGCTTGACGGTGGTGACATCGTGATGATGCGGTAGTTTTTGTATTCACCAATCACAGGTTCGCGCCAGACTGCATTGTATTTTTTCAAATCTTCATGGGTAATTAAGCCATTTCCGCGCTGCATTTCTGCTACAAACTTATCGGCTGTTTCCCCTTCATAAAAACCTTTTTGACCGTTTTTTTGAATTAATTCTAAAGTATGCGCCAAGTCATGTTGAACTAATAAATCTGCCATTTGCCAAGGTTGAGTTTTGACAAAAGGAGCTGCATTTTTATTGTATTTTAAAAAGCGGTCGCGATAATCATTCAAACGAACCGTCTCCGTTTCCGAAAGATTAAATCCTTCTTTTGCCAATCGAATAGCAGGGGCAAGTAAGTCCCCAAAATTATCAATTTGACCATATTTTTGATGGGCCGCCACCATCCCTGCTACTGTTCCTGGTACCCCGACGGCCAAATGTCCCGCCTGACTCATTTCTCCAATTGGATTGCCGAGACTATCCAAATACATATCCCGATGTGCTGCCAGTGGTGCTTTTTCGCGATAGTCCAACGCGTCTGCTGTGCCATCATGCAAACGAATGACCATAAAACCGCCGCCACCAATATTGCCCGCACGTGGATAAACAACGGCCAACGCAAACTGTGTTGCAATCGCCGCATCAATCGCATTGCCACCTTGTCGCATGATTTCTACACCTGCTTGCGTCGCCAAAGGATGTGCCGCAACTACCATTGCGGTATCCGATTTTTCATTTTGCGAAACGCTATATGGCAGACTTTTCGGTGATTCTTTACAAGCATTACCTAATAACAAAATAAAAACATATAAAAAAAGCATATTTTGTTTTAGTTTGGCATCGTAGTTGTTAAACATTTGAATAGTTATTAAATGTATTGAAAGGCTGAATTGCACAAAAAATGAAACACTTATTTTTAAGGAGCATTCAGCATGAAAAATTTCACACGATTTTTCATTTCGATACTTCGTGAAACACAAACGAGATTGAAACTTCCCCTCGATTAGAAAGCTAAAATTAGCTTTTTTTTCCATGATTTTCATCTCAAAAATCAGAAATGGTATTTACTGTCCCCCTCACAGTAATTTTTGTGGATTTTGCTTTTCTTTACATTTATTAATAGAAATTAGGTTATAGACTTTTAAATTATTCTACGCTTCCGTAAACAGAGAGATTTTCAAAACAGAGAGATTTTTATAATATTTTAATGTGGTATTTTTCTTTTGTAATGGTCAACCATTGCCAAGCGGGCTTAGAGCATGTCTAATTTTTCTACTTCCTGAAAATCAGGCATTTAAGAACTTGACTTTGAATCAAATCAGTCGTTTAGCTCGCTAAACTCTTTCTTTGCTTTTGCGTCAAAACCCTAAATCATTGAATTTCAGTTCGTATAAAAACTAGACATACGCTTATGCGTTTTCCCTAAAAAGCAAAAAAATCTTAATAAAGTTTGGTTAATTATTTTCATGGTTATGTTGTTGTGTCATCTGTCGAAACGCGGATGACACTTCCTTTTTTAAAACATCCCTTTCGCTTCCAATAACGGAAAAATTTGCCCCCAAAACATAAAGGTCACCATCACTCCCGCGATCGCCGCGCTTCCCAAAATGAGCCGTCTATTTTTCATCATAATCCCAACTACACCCGCAAAACTGGCAAACCAATAAATCGTCCCAAATGACATCATTGTCCGAAATCCGAGTCCTTTCAATTCCTGCCAGCCACCAACCATAAGTAGCATTGCCCCCACGACGACAATTAGTAAATGAATGACTCCTCCAGCTTTGACGAAGTTATAATAAGGGTAATTTTTGCTAAAAAGTCCCTGTATTTGCTTGGTAATTAAAAAAGCAAAGACAAATTGTGTCACCAAGGACATACTCAAAATACTCGCAATAAAAAGCCCTAACATAATGATAGACAACTCCTCTTTTTTTCTAAATAACTTAATCGTGTGCCGCATACCTGGCGGTAAAAACGCAAACCAAGGCAGCACTCCGTATATCATTAATAAGCAATAACTACCAATGCCGACCGTGCCGTAGCTGACAAAAAATGGATTGTGATTGGCAAAATTTGGAAAGCCTTTTAAAAAAGAAAATACAACGAAAGCCAATGGAATAAACCAATAAAATAGTCCTTTTAAATTTTTTCCATTGGGATGAAAAATGAAGAGAAATATACTCAATGTTCCCATTAAAACCAATGTACTGACCGGCTGTACTAACAAAGCCAATCCCGTAAAAACGGCGTGCCAGACATTCCATTTTTTCAATGGTTGCTTTAAATAAATGAGCAAAGACAACACTGCCATGATTTGAAAACAAAACAACCACGCGTCACTGGTAGCAAATTTCGCGACATTCACCAATAAAAAACTACTTGCCAACACGACCAATGTGGTAATCATCGTTTCTTTACCAAATATCTTTTTGCCCCAGGCATAAATGCCTAAAAATGAAATCAACAACAACAAAACGCCCGGTAATCTGATAATAAACTTATCTTCCCACCGAAAATCTAATACCCCAATAAACGCAGCGGAAAAATTAGGAGGAACTCCTTCAAAAAGTAATTCCTTCGCTCCTTCCAAACTCGCTTCTTCAGCACTACTCCAAACGGGCAGCGTGCCGTTGAGACTAAATAAATTGACAATCAAAAAACCAAAAACAATGAATAAAAAACTCTGATAACGTTGACTCATAAATGCACGGTTGACGATGGATAGTTGACGGTGAACGGTAGGTAGGTCAAGGTAGATGAACAGGTCATTGATTAATGCTGTCCGTCCACCGTTTACCGTCCGCCGTCAACCGTGAGACTGCAAAAATCTTTTTTTATGTTAAAAATCAAGACGATTTTCTGGTTTATTTTTCTTTCGACGGCAATTTTTGCCCAAAATAGCTCAAATGTGACGCTATTAGGACAAGCCAACACCGACGACATCCGATATTCGGGTAGTTGGTCTTATATCAATGACGATGGTGTAGAGTATGCATTGATTGGTGCAAGAACAGGTCTCGCTGCTTTCCCAATTGATGACCCGACAAACATGCCGTTATTGGGTTGGATTCCTGGTCCAGAGACAAATTGGCGAGAGGTAACCGTCTTAGGCAACCATGCTTTTGTAACAACAGATGTATCTGATACAGGGCATTCGATGCAAGTGGTGGATTTGAGTTTTTTGCCGGATAGCTTGCATTTGGTGACGAGCTACACGGAGACTTTCACGAGGGGACATATTATTCAAAAGGATATTTTTAACAATACACCTTATGTCTATATTAGCGGGACTTCAACAACTCAAGGCGTGCATATTTTAGATGTAGTTGACCCTGAAAACCCTGTAGAAATTGGCGTTTATCAACCTGGTTATTATATCCATGATTGTCATGTCAGAGGTGATTTACTGTTTGCCTGTGCCTTTAATAATGCGCAAGTTGACATTGTGGATATTAGTGACAAAACCAATCCGACACTCATCGGACTCATTACTTATGAAGGCGATAATACGCATAGTTGTTACACGTCTGAGGATGGTAACTACTTGTTTTTAGCGGATGAATTAGATGGTTTGCCTGCGCGGATTTTTGATATTTCTGATTTACAAAATCCATTTGAGGTGGCGCAGTATTCCGCAAATTTGGTCAGTTTGGTGCACAACCCCTACATCAGAGGTGATTATGCTTTTATTTCACACAATACGGAAGGGTTGCGTGTAGTCGATATTGCCGACCCAGAACTACCAGTCGAAGTGGGATTTTATGATACCTGGGATGGCGCAAGTGGAGGATTTTCAGGCTTATGGTCAGCCTGCCCATTTTTTCCATCAGGTAAAATTATCGGAGCGAATCGGCACGATGGTCTCTACGTTTTTGATTTTAATAATACCGAAGCCGCGCGAATTTATGGGCGGGTCTTTGATGTCGAAACCAATGAGGACTTGCCAAGTTCGTTAATCAACTTGACGACTTTGGATACTGTTTTGACTGCTGATTTTAATGGCAATTTTAAATATGGAATGTTGGCGGGTGATTATAATTTGACAGTCAATGATGCTAACTATCTACCTTTTTCGCTTGATTTTGAATTATTGGAAGGAGATAGCATTTTTATAAATATTGGTTTGGAAAAGCCCGTTTCAACTATTTTTCAAAATAAAAACTTGCCAGAATTAACCATTTCACCGAATCCGATGCAAGATTTTGCCAATATCAATTTAGCGGATTTAAATGCAGAGATAGTGCAGGTTTTTGATGTAAACGGGAAATTAATTCGAGCAATAAAAGTTGGGAATGCAGATAATTTTATTTTGAAAAAGGAAAGTTTGACGGCGGGCGTTTATTTAATAACGGTTATTTCAAAAAAGGAAAAAGTGGCACAAGGGAGACTGGTAGTAAGTGCTTCGTAGTAATTGACAATTAAATTCTAAAGATGGAGGAAAAACCGTATTTTTTTGAGAAAAAATACGGTTTTTGCTCCGTCTAAAAAAAGAAATTCGAGCTTCGTTCGGACAGAAGATAGCTAAGTGAAATGAATTTAATAAGTTGAGCCAGAATGCGCCGTAATTTTTTCT
>CAYUNA010000129.1:0-9533 GCA_964445895.1 uncultured Saprospiraceae bacterium
GAAAAAAAAGTAGAATATGCCAACGATTAATCAATTGGTACGTAAAGGTCGGAAACAAATCATCGAGAAGTCAAAATCTCGTGCTTTGAACTCTTGCCCACAGCGACGTGGAGTGTGTACTCGTGTATATACAACCACACCAAAGAAGCCTAACTCGGCTTTGCGTAAAGTAGCAAAAGTACGTTTGACAAATGGCTTGGAGGTGATTTGCTACATTCCAGGTGAAGGTCACAACTTGCAGGAACACTCTATCGTATTGGTACGTGGAGGTCGGGTAAAAGATTTACCTGGTGTTCGGTACACAATTGTACGTGGTGCATTGGATACGGCTGGTGTAACTGACCGTTTGCAATCTCGTTCTCGTTACGGTACTAAACGACCTAAGAAATAATTAGTTATTGGTTTATTAGGAGTGATAAATAAATATTAAAACTTATACCTAATATATATAGTCTCCTAATATTGATAAACTGACAAACTAAAATAATAAATTAATAATAAAATCGAACGAAACGAAAAATCGAGCTAATCGAAAATAATCGAATCATTCGAGTCAATAAAATAAGCGATGCGTAAAAGAAAGCCAAAACCGCGGATAATTGCTCCAGACCCAAGATATGGTGACCAGACTGTTACTCAGTTTGTGAACATGATGATGCTGAGTGGTAAGAAAAGTACTGCTTTCAAAATCTTTTATGATGCAATGGACATCATCAAAGAACGAACGAAAGCAAACGAACACCAAATTTTTGAAAAAGCGTTGAAAACAGCTATGCCTCAGGTAGAAGTTCGTAGCAAGCGTATTGGTGGTGCTACTTTTCAGATTCCAGTAGAAGTTCGTGCTAAGCGAAAAGTATCTATTGGTATGAAATGGTTGATTTCTTTTTCTCGCAAAAGAAGCGGAAAAGGATATGCTGAAAAATTGGCAGCGGAATTAATCGCAGCAAGCAAAGGTGAAGGTGCAGCAGTTAAGCGTAAAGAAGATACGCACAAGATGGCTGAATCTAACCGAGCATTTGCCCACTTCCGCGTGTAATTCATTGACACTTCGCAAGGAAAAAAGCGTGAATAGTGAATTACTTCATTATTCACGCTTTGCCATTTTTATGAAAATGGAATTGCTAAAACAGTCTAAAGTTTCGATTTTAAAGTTTTTAAAAAAACTTAATTTGTAAATCGGAATGTTTTTTGAATAAATATATTAAGATTAACGTCCATTTAATATCAAAATCAGTTATTAATTTTGATTAAATGTATTTTAACAAATTTTTACCTTTTTTCAAAAAACAATAAGGCTTGGCACGAAATTATATATTAAATAAATAATTAATGGTTAAGGATTGATGTTTAAGAACATTATCCATCTAATATTACCATAAACTATTTTTGAAATCCTTTACTTTTTTAATAATCCTAAGATTGAGTAAAATATTGCCTTGTTTGTAAGGTAAGCTTTTTCAATCTTGAACGATTACATTAATGATTGATTGTTAGCGCCTAATGTTTATTGTCGTTTTAGCAATAAACATTAACCACTAACCATTAACCACTAATTTTGTTAACCTTTTAAATGCCCGAAAGGGTCAGTCATCATGGCAAGAGATTTAAAATTAACTCGGAATATTGGTATTGCTGCGCACATTGACGCAGGTAAAACGACGACGACCGAACGAGTGCTTTACTATACAGGTATGAGCCACAAAATCGGTGAAGTTCACGATGGCGCTGCCACGATGGACTGGATGGAACAAGAGCAAGAACGTGGTATTACTATTACTTCTGCTGCAACTAAGACCAACTGGACTTGGAAAGATACTGAATATACATTCAATATCATTGATACTCCTGGTCACGTGGATTTTACCGTTGAGGTAAACCGTTCTTTGCGTGTATTGGATGGTTTGGTATTTTTGTTTTGTGCAGTTTCTGGTGTTGAGCCACAATCTGAAACAAACTGGCGTTTGGCCAATAATTATAAAGTACCACGTATCGGTTTCGTAAACAAAATGGACCGTTCTGGTGCAAACTTCTTGGAAGTTGTTAAAGATGTATACGAAAAATTGGGTTCTCCTGCGATTCCATTGCAGATTCCAATTGGTGCAGAAGAGACTTTTAAAGGTGTCGTTGATTTGATTACCAACAAAGCAATGATTTGGAATGAGCATGACATGGGGATGACCTATGAGGAAGTGCCAATTCCTGAAGATTTGGTAGATACTGTTGCTGAATGGAGAGGTAAATTGTTGGAGGCAGTAGCTGAATACGATGAAACGGAAACATTGATGGAGAAATACTTCGATGATCCAGAATCTATTACTGAAGAAGAAATGCGTGCAGCAGTTCGTGGTGCCGTATTGGAAAATGCATTTGTACCAATGATGTGTGGTTCTGCCTTTAAAAACAAAGGTGTTCAGGCAGTATTGGATGCAGTTTGTGCATTCTTGCCTTCTCCAGAGGATGTAGAAGACATCAAAGGAACAGACCCAAGTACGAAAGATAATGTTGAGATTTCTCGACGTAACTCTGTAGACGATCCATTTACGGCATTGGTATTTAAGATTGCTACTGACCCTTATGTTGGTCGTTTGGCATTCTTCCGTGTCTATTCTGGTGAGTTGGAAGCAGGTTCTTATATCTACAATCCACGTACGACTAAGAAAGAGCGTATTAGCCGTTTGTACCAGATGCACTCTAATAAGCAGAATGCAATTCCTGGTGTACAAGCTGGTGATATTGCAGCAGGTGTAGGTTTTAAAGACTTGCGTACTGGTGATACGATTTGTGACCAAGACCACCCGATTGTATTGGAGTCTATGGTTTTCCCTGACCCGGTAATCGGTGTTGCGGTTGAGCCGAAGTCACAAAAAGATATGGACAAATTGGGTATGGGCTTGGCTAAATTGGCTGAGGAAGACCCAACGTTTAAAGTACGATACGACGAAGAAACAAACCAAACCATTATTTCTGGTATGGGTGAGTTACACTTGGAAATTATCGTTGACCGTTTGCGACGGGAGTTCAAGGTTGAATGTAACCAAGGTGAGCCACAAGTAAGCTACCGTGAGGCATTGACTAAAACTGTTGAACACCGTGAGAAATTGAAGAAGCAAACGGGTGGTTCTGGTTTGTTTGCAGATATGCAATTCGAATTGGGCCCTGCATCTCAAGAATTCTTGGATAGCGATGATTTCAAATTAGGAAAAGAGAAGTTGGAATTCGAATGGGCTATCGTGGGTGGTGCGATTGACAAAAACTATGTCAAGCCAATCCGTGATGGTTTCAAAGCAATGATGGACAATGGTATCTTGGCGGGTTACAACATCGACAGCATGAAAGTACGCGTTTTTGACGGGTCTATGCACGCGGTGGATTCTAAGCCAATTGCCTTTGAATTGTGTGCGAAGGAAGGTTTCCGAGCAGCAGCTCGTGGTTGTAAGCCAGCTTTGATGGAGCCAATCATGAAATTGGAAGTTGTTACTCCTGAAGAGTATGTTGGTAGCGTTATCGGTGACTTGAACCGTCGTCGTGGTTTGCCAAAAGGTCAGGAGCAACGTGCCGGTGGAGCAGTTGGTATTCAAGCAGACGTGCCTTTGGCAAATATGTTTGGTTATGTAACTTCTTTGCGTACCATTACTTCTGGTCGTGCAAGTAGCTCAATGGAATTTTCTCACTACGCTGAAGCACCTAAAGGTGTAGCGGATGAGGTAATTGCTAAAGCGAAAGGCGAAGCAGTAGGAGCTTAATACGGCTCACGGTTGACGGCGGACGGCTCACGGAGGTGTACGTTAGTTGACTTTTACAGAGAATTTAAAATGCTCTTTTTGGGTGTTTTTAGGAATATAGTTGCCTTGTTGGACGGAAGTTCGGCAAGGCAATTTTTTTTGGAGCAAATTTGCCGACGGTTACTTTCAGTGCCGACGGTTAATATTTGCGTATATTGCGAATTCATCCAAATACTGCCCATCGGCACTGAAAACACCAATGGCAGAGACTATAAAAAATGACTTATTTCCTCCACATCGCCTACGACGGCAGCACTTACCGAGGTTGGCAATCACAGCCAAATGTTCCTTCCGTACAAGCGGCACTTGAAAAGGCATTAACACAAATTTTTAAACATTCAGTAACTATATATGGCTGTGGCCGAACGGATGCAGGTGTCCACGCGAGCCAGTATTTTTTGCATTTTAAAATAGAGCATAACTTTGATTTTGATTTGAAATTTAGGCTCAATAAAACTTTACCTGACAAAATCGCCGTATTCGATGTTTTAAAAATGGCAGATAATCAACATGCCCGCTTTGATGCTATTTCTCGAACTTACGATTACTTCATTCATTTTGAAAAATCACCTTTTTTAGCCAAATACAGTTCTTATTATGAATTGGGCAACTTAGACATCACCGCAATGCAGTCCGCCACCAAATTATTGACTCAATACACCAATTTCAAATCATTTTGCAATCGCCCTGATGTTCACAACCACACCATTTGCCAGATTACCGATGCTCAATTATTTTTTAATGCCGCACAGAATCGACTGCATTTTACCATCACCGCTGACCGTTTTTTACAGGGTATGGTACGCCTTTGCATGGCTTTTTTACTGGACATTGGCAAAGGAACGTTATCCTTAGTTACTTTCGAAAAGATGTTGTCCGAGCAGTTGGAAATGCCTAAAAAACCTGCTCGACCGCAGGGATTGTATTTGTCGAGAGTAGAATATCCATATTTGAAAATGCCTGTGCAGTCAGGTTTAGAGCTAAAATCATGGTGATTAAAAAAATCACCATGATTTTAAATTTTCATAAAATTATTATTCCACCACCATCTTTCCAACCGCAAAATCCGTCCGCGTTTTCAATTCATAAAACAAAACGCCACTGCCAGAAATATCCGCTCGTTCCACGACTATTTCGTTCATCCCCTTTACAAATTGCCCATGCTGTTTTTTCAAAATCTGACCGGATAAATCATAAACAGTCAACGTTACTACATCATCCTGAGGCAAGTTGAATGAGATGGTTGTTTTATCAGAAAATGGATTGGGCTTGTTTTGCAATAACTCAAAAGCAGCCACTGAACTTGAGAAACCATTGCCCATTGATGGCGCTATTGGAACTACATTTACAAAAAAGCTACATTCTTCCGAATTGCCCCCCTGGTCATACACCGTATAAACCACCACCGTCGTTCCTAACGGGAAAAAATCTCCCGAATCGTGCGTCGAAACCAGCACCAAATCACCAGCACAATTGTCCATCGCTTGCGGCAATGTCCATGTTACATTTGCGCCTGTTGTCGTCGTCGCAGGTACGGTCATTTCCAGTGGACAACTGGTAAACTTGGGCTTTGTTGTATCCGTAATCGTCACCCATTGCATACATGAAGCGGTGTTGCCATTCACGTCTGTCACCGTCCACGTCGGCATATACATCCCTGGTTCAAAAAAGGCTGGAGCATCACTGGTGACACTCAAAATGCCGCATTCATCACTCACGGTCGGCGCTTCGAGTAACGAACTTGGGTAGCCACAATTATTCCAACTCGTCCCCGCATAAAACGCATTGCCACAGTCAATCGTCGGCGGTGTTTGGTCATTGATGGTGACCAATTGGTTGCAGGTTTGGCTACAGCCATTTGCATCCGTAATAGTCCAGGTTACTTCCGTTGTACCTATTGGAAATTGCGCAGGCGCGTCGTTGATGACACTCGTTATAGGTATATTTTCATTTAAAATAACTGGTGGCAATAATTGAACATCAGCTCCACAAAGTCCAGCATCTGCAACGGTATTAACAGGCGGACGACAAAGGATTTCATTGGCAGGACTAATTTCAAAAGTCGTTTCGATACTTTGCAAACAGCCAGGGTCAGCTGCGTTACCTTGCGCCGCC
The DNA here is from genome assembly GCA_964445895.1 of uncultured Saprospiraceae bacterium. Lineage (GTDB taxonomy): Bacteria > Bacteroidota > Bacteroidia > Chitinophagales > Saprospiraceae > CAYUNA01. The sequence goes on from CAYUNA010000129.1 coordinate 5,898, forward strand.
ACACCCGCGTCAAATTCGTAGCGAAGGGTGTAAATTCCCGCATTTAAAGTCGTCGGGTCAATCGTCGTATTATTATAGGGTGCGTCATTTAAAAACAAATTGCCAACACCCGCTGCACCATTATTTTCACCAAAAGAAATACCAAATGGAACATCATTAGAACAGGCTAACGCATTGTCCACTGTCAAAAATAAATCGGGATAATAGCAACGCGTATCACTAATTGTGCCGTTAGGAATACTCAAACTGTTTGTACCATTCGTCACCGTGATTGAATACCCCAGACCATCTATATGCACACCTTGCAAGTAGTAATTGCTGATGCCCGCCATTCCACTTGGCTCTTCCACTAACAACTCGCCACCCGCACCGGTCTGAAATGGAATCAAGGGATATTGTGTACCCAATGGAACCGCATTTGGATAGTTAATCAGCGGGTCAAAAAGTCCTGTCACCGTTGTAATGTACCATGTCTGTCCCGCAGGGGCTGTGACGATTACATTGTCGTTAAATTGCCCGTTGGTGGCAGTGGTTGCATTATCGAGGCAGGCACATGGGTCGCTAATTTGTAGGTTACAAGCGGTGCCATTGAGAGTGATTTCACTGGTGCTAAAACAGCCTGTTGCGTCGTCTTCCACTCTTGCAAAAACAGTCGCATCCGGCACTACATTATAAATTAATGGTAATGCCCCCATATCCATTTCTGCTTCCGTCAGCGTTGCATGAAAAGTAACGGAAACGCCCGCTGCACCGCCATTTGCTGTATTCACTACGGTATTTAAATCAAAATCAACGCCGTTCGTCCCATCCAGACATTCGGTTATACTCGTAGGATTCGCCACAGGATTTGTTAGGATATTTATCGAAACACTACCCGTAGCTGCTGCTGTACAACCTTCACTATTTTCAACAGAAACTAAAGTGTAAGTTGTATTTTGAGTCGGGGATACCGTGACGGAAGCCATGCCAGAAGCATCAACAATAACAGCGGCATTTGTTGTGACTGTACCATCATCTATTTCATAAGTAATGGTATAATCAGCTGTTCCGCCGTTAGCGAAAAAATTCAGCGTTGTTGAATTTCCATCACAAATATCCATTGCGCCAGCTAACGCCAACGTCGCATTCGGAACGGGATTAATTAAGATACTTTGCGTTGAATTGTTGGCGCAAGTTCCCATGGTCGAATAGGTTATCATGTAGGTCGTACCAGAGGTCGTCGTAGTCAAATCCAACTCACCAGTGATTGCGTCAATTGTTGCACCATTATCCACGGAAAATGTACCGCCTGCTGTTACGATATTACTCGCTGTTGGGTTGGCTGCTGCATTCATACAAGCTGCCATTGGATAGTCAAAACCCGCATCATCTGTCATGCCGATTGTAATCATTTGAGTAGAACTCGTCGCACATACGCCATTTGTATTATAAGTTATGGTGTATGTTACATTTTGTGAAGTTGTTGATAAATCTAACTCGCCGGTTGTACCATTAATTGCTGCGCCATTATCCACGGAAAACGTGCCGCCAGTCGTTACAATATTGCTTGCAATTGGGTTCATCGCTGCATTCATACAAGCCATCATTGGATAGTCAAAACTCGCATCATCGGCTGGTTGAATAGCAATGATTTGAGTGGAAGAATTTGGACAATTTCCAGTCGTCATATACGTAATGGTGTAGTTTGTTCCGCCAGTTGTTGTACTTAAATCTAACTCGCCGGTTGCGCCATTAATTGTTGCGCCATTATCGACCGAAAACATACCATTAGCTGTTGCAATATTGCTTGCTATTGGATTGATTGCCGCATTTTGGCAAGCCATCGTTGGGAAGGTAAAACCTGCATCGTCCGCAGCTTGTACCGCTATTATTTGCGTTGCTGTATTTGGACAATTTCCATTGGTTAAATAAGAAATGGTATAGGTTGTACCTGCCGTTGTTGTTGACAAATCTAATTCGCCAGTTGCTACATTAATTGTTGCACCATTGTTTATAGAAAACGTGCCGCCTGGCGTTACAATATTACTTGCTGACGGATTAGCCGCATTGATACAAACTGTATTTTCAAAATCGAAACTGGCGTCATCAACAGCTTGAGTGACAATTGTTTGCGTAGAAACATCTGGACAAGCACTGGCTGTTGTATATGAAATAGTGTAGGTTGTGCCTGCGGTAGTTGAGCTTAAATCCAACTCGCCAGTTGAACTATCAATTGTTGCGCCATTATTCACAGAAAACATGCCGCCTACTGTTGTCATATTACTTGCAGTTGGGTTGATTGTCGCATTAATGCAGACCATATTTGGGAAAGTAAAACTCGCATCATCAGCGGCTTGCACCGTTATCATTTGCGTCGTTGAATTTGGGCATGTGCCATTTACCGAATAAGTAATGGTATAAGTTGTACCACCTGTCGTTGTATTCAAATCCAGTTCGCCTGTCGTCGCATTGATTGTTGCCCCATTATTGACTAAAAATGTGCCACCAACATTCCCAGTAACTGTCGCCATTGGGTTAGTTGAAGCATTTTGACAAATCATGCTCGGATAGGTAAAACCAGCATTATCCGGACGTTGAATAGCAATCATTTGAGTCGAACTTGCCGGACACAACCCGCTAGTTGAATAAGTAATGGTATAGGTCACTGCAACCGTCGTTGTACTCAAATCTAACTCGCCCGTTGTTGTATTGATTGTTGCACCATTATCAACCGAAAACATGCCTCCGACATCTCCCGTAATCATTGCCACAGGATTCGTTTCCGCATTGATACAAGCAGTTGCAGGATAGGTAAAACTGGCATCTCCTGCCGAATTTATCGTTATCATTTGAGTGGAACTCGCAGGACAAGTACCGTTGGTCAAATAAGTAATCGTATAGGTCGTTTCTGTAGCTGTAGTGCTCAAATCTAACTCACCGGTCGTCGGGTTAATTGTTGCGCCATTATTCACAGAAAATGTACCGCCTGGCGTGATAATCATCGTCGGTGTTGGGTTGGTAGCACTTTGACATGCCGTAGAAGGATACATAAATCCTGCGTCATCAGGCGCATTGACGATGAAGGTAATGCATTGACTTGGACGGCAACTGGCATCCGTCGGTGTGGGCGTTAAAATAGCGCAAATTTGATACGTTGCCGCTGTCAGTCCATTGCTAACATTTACTAAATCCGCCACTTGATTAGGGTCTGTACCCGTCAAATTTGTAAAGGAAACCGTTCCCAAATTTGTACCACCCATGTATGGATTGGCAGGTGGCGTATTTCCATTAAAAATTTGAAAAGAAACACCGAAATCCATGTCCATATTTTGGGCAGCAGCCATATCATCTAAACCAGAAGCAGTAAGGTTAAAATTGTCACCTTGGCAAATGTCGGCAGGGTCAGACAGCGTACCAATGATGGGACAGCTACCACAATTGACCGCCGTCAGTGTGTAATTTAAATCTGTAAAACAAGTTGGACTAGTGCGATTTCGGATGCGAATGGTATAGGTTTCACCATCCATATCGGCAGTAGTGCCCGTTCCAGAATTTACAGTTAATGGATCAGTTGTGATAGTTGTAAAAGTCGGCATACCCGAAAATGTTCCACCTGGAACAATCGCATATTCAAAGTCATTTAGGTTGGCATTGGCA
>CAYUNA010000130.1:0-9525 GCA_964445895.1 uncultured Saprospiraceae bacterium
TGCGCCAAATTCGTCGTTCGCTTGGCTGATTTCTGCACGGTTAATCAAATCACCAGTTACCCCCTCATTGATACGGAAAGTGATGGTGAATGTTTTGGTTTGATCAACTGCTAAGTCGATATTTTGATTAAAAATAGCGGACTGTGAAGCTGCATCAAAAGTCCAGGCATTGTCTTCTAAAGTCAAACCTGTTGGAATGTAATCCGTCAATTGAACACCGGTTGCCGCAACTGTTCCCTGATTAATTACATCAATATTAAACGTAACCAAACGGTTTTGCAATAATGGCAATTGGTTGGCACTTGCGTCATACGTTTTGCGTAAAGCCAAGTCAAAACGGTCAACGTTAATTGGTTCGTTATCGTGATCATCTTCCTCTTCCGGGTCGTCATTTTCATCGTCTGGCGTAGAGTCGATATCGTCGATTGGTTCGCCGTCTTCGTCTCTTGCATCACTGATTTCTGCGAAGTTGATGATTTCTCCTTCGATAAATTCATTGACCGTGAAGTCAATTGAAATTGTTTCAGATTGACCAACACCAAGATTTAATAGCTGGTTGTAAACCGCTAAATCGCCTGTTTGCGTCCAATCGGTGTCGGCTAAAGTCAAACCTACAGGAATGTAATCCGTGATTTCGATTTGCGTTGCTGGAATGTCACCTTCGTTGGTAACTTGAATATCAAACGTTACGGTTCGACCGACCAAAATTGGCATTTGAGTAGATGAATTCAACGTTTTTTCTAAAGCTAAATCGAAAGTTTGTACAAAAATATCTTCTGGGTCAGCATCATCTTCATCTTCCCCTTCACGACCGTTGCCACTGGCATTGTCGTCGTCTGCGGTGTTGACTACGCCACCTGGGTCGTTGCCTACATTATCGTCTGGTGTAGAATCGAAGTCAAGAATGTCTGCACCGTTTTCATCATTCGCATCGGTGATTTCCGCACGGTTGATGATGTCACCAACTACCCCGTTATTGATACGGAAAGTAATTGGTAAAACGATGTTTTCACCGACACCTAAATTAATGTTATTATTATAAGTCGCTGTTGCGCCCGTCTGTGTCCAGTTCGGGTCTTCAACGGTTAATTCAGTTGGAACATAATCAATTACTTCGATGCCTGTAGCTGCCAAAGTTCCTTGATTAACGATGGTAATATTGAAGGTTACCAAACGGTTTTGCGCAATTGGACTTTCGCTATTCGCTGGGTCAAAAGTTTTAACCAATGCTAAATCAAAACGCTGAACGACAATGTTTTCAATATCATGGTCGTCTTCGTCATTTGGATTGTCCGCAATTTCATCATTGATAAAATCGTCGTCTGGATTTTGGTCTGTATCAGAATCAATATCATCTGCAGATTCACCAAATTCGTCTTTATCATCGCTGATTTCAGCAAAATTATTAATGCCGCCTTCAACCAATAAGTCAATGTTGAACGTAATTTGAATAATCGCACTTTGACCAATTCCAACACTTAAGAGGTCATTAAATACGGCATTGTCACCTTGCATTGTCCAGTTAGCATCATTCAAAGTCAAACCTTCTGGCACGTAATCCGTAATCTCAATACCGGTTGCGTTGACCGTTCCTTGATTGAAAACTTCGATATTGAAAACCACGTCACGACCTGCTGCGATTGGCATCTGAGTGGCATTCGCGTTCAATGTTTTGCGCAAAGCCAAGTCAAATGTTTCTACATTGATGTCTTCTGGGTCAGCGTCGTCTTCGTCTTCACCGAGGCGACCGTTGCCACTGGCATTGTCGTCGTCTGCGGTGTTGACGTCGCCACCTGTATCGTTGGCGACATCACCATCTGGTGTAGAATCAAAGTCTAAAATAGCTGCGCCAGTTTCATCTTTGGCGTCGGTAATCTCCGCACGATTGATCAATTGTCCAGTCACACCTGAATCAACTCGGAACGTAATTGGAATCACGTTATTTTGACCAACAGCTAAGTTGAAATTGTTATTTAGTGTTGCAATATTGCCGTTAGCCGTCCAGTTGGCATCTTCCAAAGTTAAACCTGCTGGAATGTAATCTGACAATTCAATTGCCGTCGCATCCAACGTACCCTGGTTAATGACCGTGATGTTGAACGTAACCAAACGGTTTTGTAAAATTGGCATTTGCGTAGCTGCATTGTCCAATGTTTTGACTAAAGCAAGGTCAAAACGTTGTACCAAAATTGGGTCAACATCATGATCATCTTCGTCACCGCCACCGTTGTTGATTTCATCATCAACAAGGGTATCGTTATTGATGGTATCATCATCGGTAGAATCAATGTCGTCCGCTTCATCGCCATCTTCATCTCGTGCATCACTGATTTCTGCGGTATTGATAACCGTACCTTCTACCAATAAATCAATATCGAAAGTAATAGAGATTGTTTGGCTTTCACCTTCTGCAATACTCAATAATTGATTGAACACGGCATTGCCCCCTTGCATCGTCCAGTTGCCATCATTTAAGGTCAATCCTTCTGGTACATAATCGGTGATTTCAATGCCTGTTGCGTCAACTGTTCCTTGATTGAAAACTTCAATATCGAACGTTACTTGCCGACCTGCTGCGATTGGCATTTGAGTTGAAGCATTTAAAGTTTTGCGTAAAGCCAAATCAAAAGTTTCAACAAAAATATCTTCCGGGTCAGCATCATCTTCATCGCCGCCGTTGTTACCGTCACCATTGATGTTGTCGTCGTCGCCAGTATTGACTTGACCGCCATTATCATTACCGTCGTTGGCATCTGGTGTAGAATCAATATCAAGGGCTGGGTCACCGAGTTCGTCGCGGGCATCACTGATTTCAGCACGATTGATGATTTGTCCAGTGAAGCCTGTATTGATTCGGAACGTAATAGGAATGGTCGTCGTTGAACCAGCATTTAAGTTAAAGGCGTTGTTCAAAGTCGCAACGTTACCAGTTGCTGTCCAATCCGTATCTTCCAAAGTCAAACCTGTTGGAATATAGTCAGTCAAAACGATTTGCGTTGCGTTGACCGTTCCTTGATTGGTTACATTTACATCAAATGTTACCAAACGGTTTTGTAAAATTGGACTTTCTGTTAAAGATGAATTAATGGTTTTAGATAAAGCTAAATCAAAAACCTCAACAGAAATAGGTGCAATATCATGATCGTCCTCGTCATTTGGATTGTCATTGATTTCGTCATCCACCAATGGGTCATTATTGGTGGTATCCGGTGTAGAATCAATATCCAAAGCAGGTTCGCCAAACTCATCGTCGGCTGCTGAAATCTCTGCCGCATTGGTCAAATCGCCCACTACTCCTGCATCAACCCGAAACTGAATTTGTAAAAATTGAGATTGACCCGCACCGATAGAAAGTGGTGTATTCAAACTTGCCGTTCCATCGCCATTATCTGTCCAGGCTGCATCTTCTAACGTCAAGCCAGTTGGAATGTAATCAACAATTTCGATGCCCGTTGCATTGACATTTCCTTGGTTGAATACTTCAATATTAAAGGTCACAATTCGACCATTTAAAATCGGCATTTCAGAATCGGCTGCACTGAATGTTTTGCGCAAAGCCAGGTCAAATTCTTTCACTTCAATTTGGGCAGGGTCAGCGTCGTCTTCATCTTCGCCTTGTTTACCGTTGCCATCAATAAAGTCGTCGTTTGCGGTATTGACTTCTCCACCTGGGTCATTGTTTGCATTATCATCTGGAGTGGAATCAATATCTTCGATTGGGTTGCCAAATTCGTCTAAAGCATCACTAATTTCCGTACGATTCACTAAAAATCCAGCACCAACTCCATCGTCTACCCGGAAAGTAATCGACATAAAAGAAGTCATACCTGCACCCAATACGAACGGTGAATTTAAGGTTGCCACATTGCCGTTTTGTGTCCAGTTAGCATCTTCCAAAGTCAAGCCATCAGGAATGTAATCTACTAATTGGATGCCCGTTGCAGGTATTGTTCCTTGATTCAAAACAGTTAATTGGAACGTAACCAAGCGACCTTGCAAAATTGGCATTTGCGTTTCTTGCTGATTCAAAGACTTAGTAATTGCTAAGTCAAAACGGTCAACTAAAACGGATGCTTCATCAAAATCATCTTCATCGCCGCCACCGTTATTAATTTCATCATCAACATTGGTATCGTTACCTAAAGTATCGTCTGGTGTAGAATCAACATCTGGTACATTGTCGCCTAAATCGTCTTCAGCAGAAGTAATTTCTGCAAAATTGATTAAGTTACCCTCAATGAAACCATCAACTGAAAAACGAATGGTAATCGTCTGCGATTGACCTGCGTTGATGTTTAAATTGGTATTGTAAGTAGCCGTCGAACCTGACCCCGTCCAAGCATTGTCTGCTAAAGTCAAACCTACTGGGATGTAATCAATCAATTCTATTTGCTGTGCATCGATTGTTCCTTGATTGAAAACTTCGATATCAAAAGTGACAAAACGACCCGCTACCAATGGGTTATCTGTTTGAGTATTATTAATGGTTTTGCGCAAAGCAAGGTCAAAAACTTCAATTTGAATGGTTTCTAAATCAGCATCATCTTCGTCGCCACCATTATTATTAATTTGGTTATCTACTTCGTTGCCGTCGTTGTTTGGGTTGCCGTCTGGCGTAGAATCTACATCGGTTGGTGTAAACCCTGTTGGCGCATTGGCACTGGTAATTTCAGAACGGTTGTCTACGCTGCCCTGGAAATCTTGCGTCACTAAGAAAGTGATGTCCACAAATTTGCTTTGTCCCGCTGCAATTGTTCCAGGAATAGTCGTGGTTGCAGAACCGCCGCCTGGTTGCAAATCCCAATCGGTGTCTTGCAATGCCAAGCCTGTCGGGATGTAATCAATGACATTTACATTAGTTGCATCAAGGCTTCCCTGGTTGAACACTTCGATTCGGAAGGTTACCGTTTCGCCTCTATACACGCGATTATCTGTTTCGGAAGGTGCTAATGTTTTGCGCAAAGCGAGGTCAAAACATTCGACTTTGATATTAGCATCGCAAGTGTTGGTATTTCCACAAACGTCTGATACAGTTAAGGTTACAGGAATATTATCGCCGCAAACATCGATGTTAAAGTTGGTTTGAGAAACAGTTAAATCAACGGGGCTACAATTGTCGTTGCTGCCACAATCTACATTTGCAGGAACGATGCTGCCTTGTCCGTTTTCATCCAATTGAATGGTAAAATCTTCACAGCAAACTTCTGGTTGTACGGTATCGTCAACGGTGATAGTTTGCGTTTCGATGGTTTCGTTGCCACAATCGTCGGTTGCTTTCCAGGTTCGGGTAATGGTGTATTCGTAAAAATCGCAGGCGTTCGGGTTGCTGCCTTGCGATGAAGTTTCCCCTAAAAATTCTACCAAAACATTGTCGTCGCAATTGTCAATCGCAATCGGTGTAAGGCTGGTTGGAACGTTATCACATTCTGCGTTTTCATCTGCAGGGAAGATGTCAAATTTCGGTTTTTCACTATCGTTCAAATCAAAAGTGACCGTTGCTACATCGCAACATTCTGGTTCAGTTTGTCCATTATTGCAAACACGATAGGTTAATTGGTCAACACCACAAAAATTTTCAATCGGTGTGTAAACGAACGTTCCGTCTCCATTTAAAACAACACCACCGTTCGTTGCATTTGAAACAATATTATAATTAAAATCACTATTTTCAATATTGTTATCATTGTTTCTTAAATTGCCCGAAATTACGATATTCGGACAACCTGAAAAACTATCATTATTTGCCTGAGGTTGAACACAAGTAAAACAGCCTGTTGTAGAAGAAACAACACCACCAATACCAAATGAATCACCATTAGGATCGGGAGAACAAACCTCTACCATAACTTGAGTTGCAGTACCTGCAATATTACTCAAGGTCACTTCATATAAAGCAGCTTCATCTCCTGCATTTTGAGCAGTAAACGATGCGTTTTCAGTTGCGACGACATTTCCAGAAGCTGTTTTCGCCGTAATTGTAATATCTACTTGACGGACATTGTCTTTTTCGTGAATTGGAATTTTAATCGTTACATCCTTCGGGTCAGGACTTTGTCCAATATTTAATGTGGTCATAACACAATCATCTAAACCAGCAGGCGTAGCATCATCATGTAATTCATAATCTAATAAAGTCAAAGAAGAAGAACCTCCAAGCGTTATTCTTTCTACATATATAGCCAAGCTGGAAACATTACATCCCATTAAATCACTTACACAAACGTTATCGAAAGAACCGTTGAAGGTCGTTCGATAGATTCTTTCAGGAACACCTGAAGAAGAAGCTTGTGCTACATCTACAAAAGAAGCAGATTGAGTTGTACCATCTGCAGAAAAAGTCAAAGTTGAAGGGAAGGTATTCCCAGCACAATCGCCTCTTTCTACCCAAGCCTCTGCAATGATACGCGTAATTGGGTCACCTGCAGGAATGTCAATACAATCGCTACCTCCATCTTTTAAACCTTTAACATAAACATCAACGGCGCGGTCAGTACCACAATCATTGAAGAATTGGTTATCTCCTACATTATTAGGACAACTCAAATCGACGTCCACAAATCCTGCTACTACATAAGACTGTCCACAACTACCATTTCCACTTGGGTTATTTGCACTGTCAGTAAGCATTGTAACCGCAACATTACTAGTGTTACCGGGTACATTATTGACAGGAACCTGAACAACATTGACACAACATTGATTAAGAGAAGGGTCTGGACCGTTAATTGTCACACTATTCGTTTGACCTCCAGCATTTACTTGTACTGTTAAATAACGACCATCCGTTGTTACTTCAGATACTGGAATATTAACGACAATATTCCGTGTTTCTGCCTCGGTAGGAATGGGGATGTTAAAATTCTGAATATCACAAAATCCAGAAACGGCCGTGTAAACACCAGCTTGTGCAGCAGATTCTGCCACATTTCTAAAAGCATAAACTATTAGAGATTGTAATCCGTCATTGCTCGCACAGTTTCCAGATTCACTATTTGTACTAATATTGGTTGAGCTTCCAGGGATAAGTCCACGATATACATTGACACTTGGACTGGTTCCATTTGTGTTTACTTTAGCAAGGTAATAATCAGTTCCATCTACATTAACAGTAACTGCATCTCCTGGGTCTGCATTTTTATATACCACTTCTACCGTAGATTGATATACATTACCAGATGAAGGAATAGTTACAGATGCATCAGGACTACCGTTACAGAAATTTGCACCGGCAGCATAAGTATCTACTATTTTTCCATCATCACAAGTAAATAAGTAATCAGCTGGCGCATCAGGTGTCGTACATTGAGCAGAAGCATCTACTAATCCTGCAATTACATAAGACTGGCCATTTTCGCCATTATATCCTGGCCAGTTATTAAAATTTGAATCATTTGAAAAAGGAGAAATAAGACGAAAAGAGATATTAGTCACGTTACCTGGTACGTTTTGTAAAGTACGCGTGATAACATCAATGCAACAAGGGTCTAATTCACCAGCACTCCATTTTTCTGTCCAACGCTCATTGACAGAACCTGCGGTAGCTTCCATTAATAAAACTCGTCCATCCAAAGTAATTTCAGACATTGGCATACGAACGACAATATCCCGCGGCGTACTGGCAGCAGGAAGAGTAAGATTAATTGTTTGTTCGCTGTGGTAGCCACTTTCATAGGTATATTGACCACTTTGGGCAGTACCCGCTACATTAGTACGCGTTACGAATGCAGCAAGAGATTGTGCATTTGATTCGCCGCTTTCATTATTGTAGGTAACAGAACTGGTACTAGGCAAAAAGGCACGATAAATCCATACATTAGGACTTGAACCATAAGGTGTAAGTCTTGGCGCCACATAACCAACGCCATTATCATCATAAAAAGTAATAGAAGTACCGGGGTTACTTGACTTATAAACTGCTTCAACTACTACAGAAGTAACATTTGAAGCGTTTGGAATAGCTAAGGTCGCAGGTATATTATTTTTAAGACCTAAGGTATAAATATCCGTACGATTACCATCTTCACACTCATGGGTTATCGGAGTGTCAATGATAGTTTCCGTTGTAAACTCTACTTCAATTTTTGCAAAACAAACATGCTGCAATTGTCCATTGGCAACACTGTGTTCGTAGAAATTAAAGTCGAAAGTATTCGTACCACCGTAGTTATAATTTAGGTCGTTGGCATTGACTGCATAGGTTATGGTCTGACTCGCTTCGGGTTCACATACATTATATGTACACGGTAATTCCGTTGGGTCAAATGTACCGATTTGGTACCCATTCAACTCAATTGGATACGCCAAGTCTATATTATCTACATTAGCTGCTTGAGTATCTTCTTCATAGTCACAAGCCGCCACTAAATAGGTTATTTTTACATGCGTAATCTGCTCACCTCCATCCCCTATTGGGTCTGTAAAGGTGGCAACATCCAGATTATTATCCTGATAAAACTGGTCGGTTGTAGAAGAAAGAAATTCATCGCAAATCGTCCCATTTTGATTGGAATTCCACTGGTCTATTGTGAGCGTATAAGTACCCAAAAGACCAAAATCATCGTTACAATTTTCCTCATCAGGTGGATTGACGGGACTAAAGGAAACAAGAAAACCCGTTGATAATATCACCAACAGGATAGTAGGAATCCATAAATTTTTCATAGTCATTGCTTTCTGAATACGGTGTAAAACTTGACGACCCATTGTGATAGTGTTTTCGAACGGCGCACAGTGGTTAATTAATTACTCAAGGAGGGAATCGAGCGAAAGGAAAACCATAGATTTTAACTGAATTCAGCTATTTTAATCTATTTTTGTAGCCATTTCAAGTGTACTTTTCGCAAAAGGAGGGAATAATGCGAAGTGTAATTTTGTGTTTTGAATAAAAAATCAGAATTATAGATTTTACACTAATTCTTACTTTTTATTCTGATATTCTTAATTAAATATGGGAGGTTGTATTTTTTAGATAGCCGATAGGTGGGAGGTAATCTTATTCTTAAGACGCAAATTGTAAGCCAAGTCACGTTTAAAATTAAAATTTGTGACGAGGTTATTTCAATTTAAAAACATATCGCAAAATCCCATTTTTAATAGGTTTTCAACCAACATCTTAACCATTAAAATAAATTGTCATGTTAATTTCGACTATCAAATATTTTTGTAACTCGGGTATCGGTCCCTATAGAAGTGTAGGTGTAAAAACGGGGAGTTTTTGTTTCTTATTTAAATACTTTAGTTAAGTGATTTCTGAAATTGGGAGGAAAAACACTTATTGACTATTGCAAAAGTAGTACTTTTTTTAAGTAAAAAAAAGAATACAACAGATTTTTATGCAGACATTTTTAACACAAAACACTGACAATCAGTATTTTTTACAACAATATTTTAAACATCAATTATTTACGCATTCATTATTTTTTTGAATTAAAGATAAAAATATTTGAAATAGACTGTCACAAAATCTGCCATTTTATGATTTGTCTTAAAAACACACTTATGTGACGTAATAAAATTAAATTATTT
>CAYUNA010000131.1:0-6709 GCA_964445895.1 uncultured Saprospiraceae bacterium
AAAAATGGCTTTAGCCATTTTTCGAAAATACAAAATAACTTTTTACACAGTATATTAGTGTTGATTAATTATTTGGTTGATTAATTCTAAATTCTAACCTCATCTCCCAATTCCGGAATCACCACATCCTCAAATCCTTTCGACCCCAAATACCCTTGAAAACTCGTCTGCCGTTCAATTTCACCATGCACTAAGAATATCTTCTTCGCTCGTCCTTTCTGGATTTTTAAATAGTCTGCCATTTCCGAACGGTCAGCGTGGGCGGAGAACGAGTCCATCACTTTAATATCTGCAACAACAGGTTTGACTTCGCCATATAATTTGAGCTTTTTCACACCATTTCGCAACATTCCGCCAGGCGTATGTGGCGCGCAGTAACCGACAATGAGAAAGGTGTTCTTCTTATTCGCAATATTGTTTGCCAGGTGATGCCGTACCCGTCCCGCATTCATCATACCCGACGAACTAATGATAATACACGGTTCATTCGAATCGTTCAGCGACTTGGAGACTTCCACATCACGTACATATTGCAAATCATTGAAACCAAAAGGATTTGGGTCAAGCAACAGATATTCGTGTAGTTGATTATCGTAACATTCAGGGTGTGCACCAAAAATTGTGGTCGCATTTACCGCCAGCGGACTATCAACATAGACAGGGATTTTTGGTAAAACGCCAGCCGTTTCCATCTGGTCGAGCATATATACAATCTCTTGTGTTCGACCAATCGAAAAAGCTGGAATGATGAGTTTCCCCTTTTTTCTTAGGCAAGTATCTTTGATAATTTCTAAAAAACGGTCAGATTCATTTGGGGCATTTTCATGTTCTTTATCACCGTAAGTTGATTCACAGATTAGATAATCTACCTCTGGCATCTGCTGTGGATCTCGCAAAATCGGACGATTGGGGCGACCAATATCTCCCGTAAAACCAATCCAATGTGTTTTTCCATGTTCAAAAATCTGCAACGTCACACTCGCACTCCCCAATATATGTCCCGCATCCCGAAACTGCACTTTCACATCTGGATGAATGTTAAACCATTTATTATAACCATAACTTTGAAACATCGACATCGTCTTCGTTACATCTTCTGCGCTGTACAAGGCTTCGCGCAATTCTCCACCTTTACCTCGTTTTTTCACTTTTCGATTGTAATAATCGGCATCTCGTTCTTGTATCTTTGCACTATCCAACAACATAATGGAACACAAACTTCGCGTTGCATGCGTCGCGTGAATACAACCCGAAAAACCATCTTTCACCAATTTCGGTACGCGCCCTGTGTGGTCGATATGCGCATGCGACAATATCAAACAATCAATATCAGCAGGCGTAAATAACCAATTGTCATTGAAATCTTTCATCTCCTTATCGTTGCCTTGATACAAGCCGCAATCCAACAAAATTTTATACCCGTTGTCTAATGTAATCAAATGTGCACTTCCAGTAACGGCACGTGCTGCGCCGCAAAATTGAATTTTCATATTGTGTAGTTTATTGAATAGTTATGGTAGTGGGGTCGCCAATAACGATTCATTTTCTCTATTTTATTTTTCTTTTAAAACTTTTAAGGCATTTTCATAATCTCTTAGCAAAACGCCTTCCTGCCCAGTCAATTCATTGAAATAACGCGCCAGTACTCTCACCGATTCATCCAATAATTCTTTACGCATAGTTTCACGATTAGATAAAAGAGCAACAATATGGTCGATGGTTTCATTGACGTAATCCTTGATTTTGAAAATCGACGGCAAGATACAAAAAAAGAGAGGGCTTCATTGGAAGATGATTACTCGTTTAAAATTTATTGGAAAGAATTGATAACTGAAGCCCATGTTCTAAAACTGAACCTCCGCCCCCACTCCATAATGGTCTGAATAATCAAATTGGTATCGTTCGTAAGTTCCAATTTCGAACCGCTTATCTGCCAAAATATAGTCAATTCGCAACATTGGAATTCGCCCGGCGTAGGTTGTCCCGAAGCCAAGTCCCTGCTCGCAAAAGCTATCCTTTCGACCATCAGCTAACTTACGGTAAGTGTACGAAAGTGGCGTGTCATTAAAGTCGCCACAGATAATGACGGGATGTGGAGATTTGGCGATATGTGCCGCAACTTCATCGGCTTGACGGGCACGAATTTTTGCAGCCTGACGGTAACTGCCCATGATGGTTTTGATGTCCAACCAGGTTTCTTTTTCGCGGAGGTCACCGTTTTTAGCAATTTTGGTAGCAGTGCCTGATATTTTATTAGATTGTAAATGTAAACTGTAAACACGGACGGTTTTTTTTTGAATAACCACATCCATCCATACGCAGGAGTTGACCGTTTTTTTACCAAAAGAAATCTTACCTTTATCTTTAACAGGTAGACTAGTCAAAATGCCATTTCCGCCAAGGTGTACCAATTGTTCAAGTCCTAAAGTCTTACCGATGCTTTCCGCTAAATTTTCACTCATCTCCTGCCCTGCAAAAATTTTAACTTTACCCAACGCTGCTTTTTGCTTTTTAAACTCGCCTAATTGATTGCCATATATCCAACCTGAATTTTTATCCCAACCGCGCAAACCGTAAAGATTATAACTAACAATTTTAGTGGGATTGGACAGCTCTTTTTCATCGAAATTAGTTCCAAAAAGCGTCGGCAGATAATTCATACCCAATAGCAAACAGCCCATGGAAAACAGAGCGTACCAATTCTTTTTTCTAATCCAAAAAACGATAAAAATGAGGTTACTGAAAACCAGCCAGGGATAGAGTAATCCAAAAAATGAAAATAAAGAAGTCGTATCAGGACTGACCTGCGGTGCCAGATAGGCGAGAAAAGTTGTGAGAACCAAGAGTATGTTTAACCAGCGCATTTTGATTATTTGATGAGTTCGATTTACTGGATTATTTCGATTATACAACAATCGAGTCAATTGAAATAATCAAAACAATCGAGTCAATCATTTCTTACTTGCATTATAAAGAAAGTCCTTTTCTTCTGCACTTAAATTATCGTAACCAGAGACTTTTATTTTATCCAAAATGCCGTCTAATTTTTCTTGATGAGACTGTCCACTTGCCGACGGTGGAGGTGTTGATTTTCGCTGACGAATTGGTCGTTTTTTAGGCTTTGGCTTTTCATAATTGACACGGACAGTTGGTCCTTGTTTGGATTGTCCTCCTTTTAAACTTCTGAAAAAATTCGCTATTTTATCTAAAATACCATTTGTCCAGCCAATTAAATCCACATTCTGATTGTTCCAAAGATAGACAATAAACCACCCCATTGCTGCGCCACCGATATGCGCTAAATGCCCCCCAGTATTGCTATTTTCAGAAATAGCGACTAAGTCAATAATCAGAAAAACTGCCACTATATATTTAATCCTAACAGGACCCAGCAATATCAATCGTACTTGATAATCCGGAAATTTCGATGCTGCTAACATCATGAATCCATTTACTGCCGCCGATGCGCCCAACATATAACCGCCTATCAACCAAGGTGTTGGCATATTGGCAACGAAAAAATAAACAAACGCTCCCGCTAATCCACTCAACAAATAAGTAGGCAGAACTACTTTATCACCCAAAAAATCTCCGACAATATTTCCAAACCAATACAGGACAACCATGTTCCAGAACAAATGCCAAAAGGACTCGTGCAAAAACATATAGCTAAAAAACACCCAGGGATGCGTCAAATTATGAAACCAATCATCGGACATCATAAAAAACTGCAAAAAAGTATTGTAGCCTCCTTGTCCTCCAAATCCTTTCACAAAAATACTCGCCAATAAAACAATTAAAAACACCGTCACATTGAGCATGATGATGCGGGTCAGCATATTACCTGACCGAAAATTATTCTTTATGTCCTCCCAAATTGACTCAAACATAATCGTTGTTCGTTGATTTGTTATTATTTCATCGTTTCTTATTGGCGCTTTGCTATAAATTTGTTCCAAACTTTCGCCAGTACAAAATTAATAAAATGCCAAAAACTGCGCCACCTACGTGTGCAAAATGTGCTACTCCAGCCTGAAAGCCTCCCAATCCTAAAAATAATTCCAATCCTCCATAAATTGCAACAAAGTACTTAGCTTTCAACGAAATTGGTGGAAATAGTAACGAAATTACCTGATTTGGATACAGCATACCAAACCCAGCTAACAGTCCAAAAACTGCACCACTCGCCCCCAGCATTGGCACGTTATAAGCATACGGCGATATACCTCCATAGGTGACCTCAATATACTGAACGAACATGTGTAACGCCAGTGCACCAAATCCTGTAAAAAAATAGTAAAAGAAAAAACGTTTTGCTCCCCACGTCGCCTCAATTGCTGTACCAAATAGATACAGTCCGTACATGTTAAAAATTAAGTGCATTGGACTACCGTGCATAAACATATGCGATACCAATTGGTAAGGTTGAAAATATTCCGAGGTTGGAAAATATACCGCTAAAATATTCCGTCCCCATTCCATAAAACGGCTGCCATCAGGATTATTAATCAAATCCAGCGAATCCGACGGTTCTCCCATCAATACTATCGTCCCCAAATACATCAAGACGTTAATAATGATTAAATGTTTAACAACTTCCGTAATTCTCGGCATGGTTTATTTTATTAAAAATTTAAATTAAGTGCCTCGTAGTAATTAATTTTATTTGACTAAAATTAGATATGCTCTAACCATTCTTAAATCGCGTTTCCAAATCCCCCAAATCAAACTCCAAAAAACAATTCCTTCCTGACGGGCTCTTGGAATGTACTGCACAACCAAACAATTTATCCACCAATTCCTGCATCTCCGCAACGGTCATTGTTTGTCCACGTTTTATCGCCGAACTGCGCGCCATTGACCGAGCGATGTTTTCCCGAATATCCAATTTTAAATCAACGTTGGCTTTGTACTGTTCCAACAAGGTTTCGATAATTTTTTGCTCATTCACACCCGCTTTCATGTCTGCGGGTACGCCGTGAAGCACGAAGGTATCTTTACCAAATTCTTGAATATCAAAGCCCAATTGGTTGATTTCTGGTAGAATATCTTTTAAAATCACCGCATCCATCGGTGAAACGGTTACGTTTTTTGGAAACAATTCTTTCTGCGTGAAAGTTTGTTTATTTTCGAGTAAATCCAGGTATTTTTCATACAAAATCCGCTCATGTGCTGCCTGTTGGTCAATCAATAAAAAACCAGATTTCAACTGACTAACAATATAAGTCCCATGAATTTGATAAGGCTGTTTTTGCTGCTTTGAAAACGTACCACCTGCATCGTCCAATTGATATTCGTCCTCTCCCCACTTGCTTTTTATGGTAATTGAATCACCATCGTCTGAACTATTAGACGGCGTATCTCCATCCAAGTCATCCAATCCTGCATATAATTTTTGCCAGTTTTGCAGATTATTTTTTTCGCGTTGGGAAGTCGAAGCACCGCCTCCGCTGAAGTTGTTATTGCTCTTTGTACCCCAAGAATCGTCAGATTGCCCCGCAGAGGCTTTACTCACGAACGTCTCAATACGCACGCCATCAGAAGGCATTTCCGTCTGTCGTTGTGACGCTGCATGACTACCAAAATTTTTCATTGGTGAAAAACTGCCTTCCTGCTCAAAATCAAGGGTTGGAATCACATTGTATTGCCCCAAAGCATGACGAACCGCCACTTTTAAATAATTATAAACCAGTCGTTCATCGTCAAACTTTATCTCCTGTTTGGTTGGATGCACATTGATATCAATCCGTGCCGGGTCGATATCCAAAAAGATGACGTACAGCGGGTAAGACCCTTTTTTTGACAACAATTCCAGTTCTTCGTATGCGCCCATGATTGCATGGTTCAAATAGCTACTTTTGATAAAACGGTTGTTTACAAAAAAGAGTTGCTCGCCCCGTGTTTTTTTCGCGTATTCAGGTTTTCCGATATAGCCATACAAACGTAAAGCCTCCGTTTCTTCCTGAATTGGAACGAGTTTTTTATTAGAGTTTGCCCCAAAAACGCCAACGATTCGCTGTCGCAATTTGCCCGCAGGCAGGTGAAAAACTTCTGTATTGTTGTGATGAAGAGAAAAGAAAATTTCGGGATGTGCAATCGAAATGCGTTGAAATTCGTCGATGATGTGCCGCATTTCCACAGTATTCGATTTCAAAAAATTACGCCGGGCAGGTACATTAAAAAATAGGTTTTTTACACAAAAATTCGTCCCAACATTGCACTGACACGCTTCTTGCAATTTAACTTCCGATCCTTCAACGACTAATCGTGTTCCCAAATCCTGATTGTGTGGTCGCGTCCTCATTTCCACCTGTGCCACCGCTGCCATTGATGCCAATGCTTCTCCACGAAAGCCCATCGTTTTGATTTCAAACAAGTCTTTCGCCTTCCGAATTTTAGACGTGGCATGTCTTTCAAAACTCATCCGCGCATCCGTTTCCGACATTCCGCAGCCATCGTCAATCACTTGAATCAACGCTTTCCCTGCATCTTTCACAATCAATTTCACACTCGTCGCCCCGGCATCAATTGCGTTTTCCATCAACTCTTTCACTACCGAAGCGGGGCGTTGCACCACCTCTCCAGCCGCTATTTGATTCGCAATTGCATCGGGTAATAACTGAATAATATCTGCCATTTATTTTTTTTGGAAGGGGTCAGGGGTCAGGGATTAGAATTTCCAACAATCGGAAAAACTCTGACACCTGAC
>CAYUNA010000131.1:6809-9507 GCA_964445895.1 uncultured Saprospiraceae bacterium
CTGACACCTGACTCCTGACCCCTCTTTTTATTGTAACGCTTCCATAATCTGCGGCAAATATACTTTAATAAAACCATAAGTTAGTACCATCAGGAAGACCAAAACGCCCAACATCACAAAATTTGACCGTCGAATGGCCCGTTTGCGAGCCATACGGTCGGCGGTATAGCCACCTCTATATTTCAAACCAGATGAAATTCGTTCTTTTCTACCTTCCATCGAGTCTTCACTTAGTTTTGCTCGACGTTCTCGCCGGGCTTGTCGTTCTTCTTCTTCGGGGTCGTAGTAGCGAGGAATAAAGTTGAAATGACGTGGTTTTGGAGATTTGAATATTCGGAAAGATGCCATGTTGCCGTAATTTTTCTATTTTTAAAAATCAAAGTTAGGAATAATTTTTCAAAAAGAAAGATGCTTTTTTAGTCGAGAATGGTGGAAAAATCTGCCCATTTAATCAAAACAATCTATCCCACCAGTACTTCCCGCAACCCCGTAAACCGCTTTGCCACCCGATTGTTTCGTATCGCCATCGCCAATGCTTTCATTGTGCCAATGACAATCACTAGCTTTTTTCCGCGTGTGATGCCCGTGTAAATCAAATTCCGAAACAACATATTGTAATGACTTTGGTGCACCGGCAAAATGACACAAGGGCACTCACTTCCCTGATATTTATGCACTGAGACGGAGTAGGCCAACACCAATTGATCAAGGTCGGGAAAGTCGTAAATCACGTCGCGTCCATCGAAAACCACGGTCACTTCTTGTTCAAAAGTATCAATTTTTCGAATACGCCCAACATCACCATTGAAGACGTCTTTGTCATAGTTGTTGCGGATTTGCATTACTTTGTCCTTCTCATGAAAGGTGCGTCCTGCTTTGGTTAGTGGCTGATAACTCGGGTTGAGTTTCTTTTGCAAAAGCTCATTTAAATTGCGATTGCCAATAATCCCACGATTCATCGGCGACAGCACCTGAATGTCATTGATAGCATCAAAACCATAGGCTTTTGGTAATCTTTGTTTTACCAAACCAACAATGGTTTCTGTCATTTTTTCGGTATCTTCTTCATCTACAAAAAAGAAATCGCTGTGCTTGGCATTTTTAATATTTGGAAAAACTCCCGCATTGATTCGATGAGCATTAATGATGATTTGCGAGTCTTTGGCTTGCCTGAAAATTTCGGTTAGCTGCGTCATCGGCAGCGTTTTGGAATCCAATAAATCTTTTAAAACATTGCCAGCCCCGACGCTTGGCAATTGGTCAATATCGCCGACAAAAATGATTTTACTTTCACTCGGAATCGCTTTTAACAAACTGTACATCAGCACCGTATCAATCATACTCGCTTCATCTACAATGATGAGTTCGCAATCAAGTGGATTGTCGCGATTATGCTTAAAACCATTGATACTAAAATCAAATTTAAGCAACGAGTGAATCGTTTTTGCTTCCATTCCAGTAATTTCCGCCATGCGTTTGGCGGCACGACCTGTTGGGGCAGCGAGCAAGATATTTTGGGTTAAGGTTTTCGCTATTTCTAAAATAACTTTCGTAATCGTACTCTTGCCGGTACCCGGCCCGCCTGTGATGATGTGGACTTTTTCGGCAAGACTATTTTTAACAGCAAGTTGCTGATTATTAGCGAGTTGTATTTGTAAATTTTGTTCTGCCCATTGGATAGATTTGTCCATATTAATTTTCCGCAAAGGAGAATTACTCAGCTCCAAACGCCGCAACTCTGAACCAATTCCCTTTTCACAAACATGAAAAACTTTAAGCCAAATGCACGCTGTCAACTGATTTTCTATCGTCAAAGCCCCCGTTACAATGCGTTCTTCTTTTTCAATCGTTTCCAAACGAAGGTCAATCATTTTAGCATCCACGCCCAGTATTTCGTGTGCTTTTTCTAAAAATTTATCAATTGGAAAACAAGTATGCCCGTCCCCTGCCAATTCATTTAACACCCACTCTACCCCTGCGTCGATACGCATTTCGGAGTCTTTAGCAATGCCTAACTTTTGTGCCGCGTCGTCTGCCGTTTTAAATCCAATCCCCCAAATATCTTTGGCTAATTGATACGGATTTTTTTGAATGACTGCTATACTCGCATCGCCGTATTGTTTGAAAACCTTCTGTGCATACGTCGGACTAATCCCATGTCCCTGCATAAAAACCATCACCTCGCGAATGGATTTTTGCTCTTGCCAACACGTCTTAATGCGCTCCAATCGCTTTGCACCAATGCCCTCAATATCCATCAAAACGTCGGGTGTATCATTGATGACATTTAGGGTTTCGACGCCGTATTGCTTGACGATTCGCTTGGCAAATTCTTTACCAACGCCCTTAATCATTCCCGAAGCCAAATATTTTTGAATGCCATAAACAGTACTTGGCTGTTCAACTTTATAATCTTTAACTTGAAATTGGAAACCGAAATTCGTGTCATTTTTCCAGCCCCCCCAACAGCGAATAGTTTCGCCGACTTGTACAGAAGTCATAGTGCCAACGATAGTGGTTACTTCTTTTTTCCTGGGTTCTTGCAGTCGAGCGACTGTCCAGCCATTTTCAGCATTTTGGAAGGTGATGCGCTCGATGTGTCCGTGAATTTCGTCCATGTATGATGTGTAGAAGAGGTATTGTTTAGGAACGCGAAATAAATAACTTAACATTCTTGAGAGGATATTTTGTTCTCATT
>CAYUNA010000132.1:0-9453 GCA_964445895.1 uncultured Saprospiraceae bacterium
TTTTACAGTGTAATTGGTGTATCGGTGAATTAGTCTTCTGGTAACAACCAAATTAAGTGCATGACTCTATTTATCTGGATATTTTGATAGGATGTTTTTCCGCTATTTTCCTCTTAAAAATAGGTCCGTGATGCAGACCATGCAACGATTTTTAAAAGAAAACTATCAAAAAAATCTCTCTGTCAAAATTATCTACATAAATAGTGTCATGAACTTAGTTAGTTGTAAAACCATTATTAACTAAGTGACCAATTCAATATTTTATATCGTAAAAACAGAAGTCATCCCGAATTTTTTATCCTTTGAAAACCCTTGAGCTGCACGTAATTTATTTGCTTTCGTGAACATTTTCGGCTCAAAATACTTAAAGAACAAATTAAATTAAAAATTCGGGATGATTCATGTTTTCTTTGCTTTTTCAAAAATGCCGCAAATATCGCGTAAATATGGGACGTAGTTATGGAAAATCCGATAAAATTCACGACTTTTTTTTAAAAAAAATGGTCAGTTTGACTTTTCAGACAAATTATAGACTTTTTACATTTCTTATTATCAATAAAACTATGCCAAGAGGGATAGAGTTGTGTGAAAAAAGGTAGTCGATACAATTACATCCGCACCGTCGGCAGGCAATGCGCACTATCTTTTTTTGAAGCTCGAAAATCGTAAGATTTTCCGCTTCCCCAATGTTAATTACTACGAGTACTTAGCATAAATATGTCCAAGCACTTACTTACTTGACAACTTATTATCTGCGTATAAAAAAAGCCCCGCGAATAAATCCGCGAGGCTCTTTTGTATCTTGCAACTATCAATATTGATGTAAACCAGTATTGAGTTGAGGCAATAGGTATGGTTTAGTAGCGTCCGCCACCACCGCCATATCCGCCGCCACCACCGTAGCCGCCACGACCTCCGCCGCCGCCACCACCGTAGCCACCGCGTCCGCCGCCGCCACCACCGTAACCGCCACGACCTCCGCCGCCGCCGTAGCCGCCACGTCCACCGCCGCCGCGACTGCCTCTATCTTCTGCTTCTTTCACAACGATGGTACGACCATCGAATTCGCTGTCATTCAAATTGTTGATAGCTTCTTTTGCTTCATCGTCATTGGCCATTTCTACAAAGCCAAAACCTTTTGATTTACCTGTAAATTTATCCATGATAATTTTTACAGAGTCTACTTGTCCGAATTCTTCGAACGCTTGTTCTAAATCTGACTCACGTGTGTCAAAATTTAGTTTTGCAACAAAAATATTCATTAATGAAAATTTTAAAAAAAAATAAATAGTCGAGAAACTTTAAGAAAGGAAAGAAAAGATAAGTTTTAAAAAAACTGAATTAACTTAACTAAACAGAAAATATACTCTAATTCAATGTAAAGGTAAGCCCAAAATAGATAGGATGCAATACCTTGAGCATATTTTATTTATAGATAGTATAAATATAAATATTTAGATGTTGAGATTATTTCAACAAAACACCTGAAAAGTGGTCAAATCTTCCCTTTTTGTGCGTTATTTGCCAATTTTAGCAGGTAAAATGAGCATGAAAGACAAATTGAGTAAGCGGAAATATTATTTTTTTATTTCAATTAATATTTTGTTAATAGGTATTTTGCTTCGATTAATTGGCTTTTTTCGAGGTACGAGTTTCTTTTTAGATGAACTCAATGTGGCGCGGAATATTGCAGAAAAATCCTATTTCGAACTTTTTTTTCCATTAGAATACGACCAATTTCTACCACCGTTTCTTGCACAGTTGGTAAAAGGCGGTGCGGAATCTTTTGGTTATACAGAATTGGGATTGCGGCTATTTCCATTTATTGCGGGAGTTGGAAGTATGGTCTTGTTTTACGTTTTATTGCGCCGATTTTTTAAGGGTTTTTTGCTAATATACCCGTTGGTTTTGTTTGTTTTTAATTTTTATTTGTACCAGCAAGGACTATTGTTAAAGCAGTATCCGTTGGATGTTTTGCTGGCAATTTTATGGTTATTGATAGCTATAGAAAATCCGCATCCGAAAGGAAAACAAGTGGCTGGTTTGAGTGTTTTTGGAGCTATTTCTGTATGGTTTTCGATGCCTGTTGTGTTTGTTTTATCAGGTGTTGGAATTTATTTTTTATGGAAAAAAGTGGAGGGTAATTTAGTTTATTCAAATGCTAAAAATGGTGTTTTTTCAGAGGTGTCGCCTTTGCTTTTTATGATTAGTGGCTGGCTATTGAGCTTTGGGTTATTGTTTTGGATAAATCTTCGACACGGTATTGAAACAGAAGGATTACAACTTTACCACACAGAGTTTTTCTTAGAACCGCCCACGTCTTTTGCCAATATTGAGCAATCGTGGGGTTTATTTATTGGTATTTTTAGAGCGATTGTTGGCAAGACGACGATAGCGATTGTTTGGGCAATTTTATGTTTTATGTTGGGTATTTATCACTTGTTTTCTAAAGAAAAACCGCTACTGATTTTATTATTATTACCTATCTTGACCTGCTTCTTTGCATCAATGCTGCACTATTATTCCTTAATCATTCGATTGACCTTGTTTCTTTTTCCAAATTTGGTGATATTAATGGGTTTTGGGGTTGTGTTTTTGGTGAAAAAAGTTGATTTCAAAAATAAAGTACTAAAACGAGCAGCCATTTTTTTAATCTTATTTTTCACAATTTTTAGTGCGATTCATCGGAATGCATTGCCTTATTTTTGTAAAGAAAATGTGCGTGGAAATTCGCGGTTGGTTTTAGAAAAAATAGCGGAAACAAAAAACCGAAATTTGCCATTGTATGCGACTAATTTTGGCATATCAGGTTATGATTTTTATACAAAATATTACGAACCCAGGATTGAAATACCTTCGAGTACAGTAATTTATGGTGACTGGAATGATGATTTGACGGTTTTAGCTAAGGAGTGGAAAGCGGAAGGCATTGAGCGCATTTGGATTTTTGATACACATACTTTTGGAGACGTTAAGGTGAAAATGGATGCTGATATTTATAAACTTGGAACAATAGAAACGCACTTTAAAGATGTTTTTGCGGATGCGTTTTTAGTGAAATTAAAGTGATTTCTTATAAAACTTTCTGCAAAACCTTTGCTTTTCTCGTTTACAAAACCTACTTTTGCAATCCCTTATGGAAAGGGAAAATAAACTATCAAAGAAATTTTTTTTCTAAAAAAATGACCTGATAGGGCTTAGTTGCTCTATCAGGTCATTTTTGAGTTAGGAAGTCATAGCGTTGAAAGAATACAAAAGTCTTAGAGACTTTTGTGTTTTGGACAGCACAAATTGAATATATTATGTACGAACCGTTAGCTAAAGAATACTTAGACGAATTGGATGGCCTCGCCAAAGAGGTGCAAGAATCCCCAGAATTGGCGAAATATCTGGATGAAGAAGAGGAGGAAGATTATGGTCGGTTGAAGGAGATTTTTGAGCCGCGTATTGGCTTGTTGTATGACCGATTGTCAGAAAAAGACCCGTTGCAGATTATCGAATTTGAACGTCGATTGTTGAAAGAAGATTTTGAAGGCTTGTACTTGCCAAAAATTTTGGGCTATTCGGTCTTGCGCGGAGAATTGAATGAGCACAGCAAATACAAGTTGCCACAAGAGCATTTTAAGGCAGTTTTGATGGCGATTTGTGATTCGATGAACTTCGATATTTTGAAAAAACGGATTGGACAATCCATTCAAATGGGGTTTGCATTTAGTAGTGATATTTGGGTGACCAACTTGATTACACCAATTACTAATAAAAAAGTTCGATACTATTTGCAAGGACAAAAATTGCCGAAATATCGAGATATTGCAACTCGGAAAGTGGGATACGCGCGCTACAAGAAGCAGTTTAAAGACCACAACTTTATGACCGCTCAGTTTCCACAAACTGTGACGGAATTGAATGTTTATTGGTCTTCATTGAAGTTGTTTTTGATTTATCGAATCAACTTAGGTGTGGACAATTCAAGCTTTATTCCACATTTGCGGAAATTGATTGAGAATCCAGATTTTCAAGGCACGCAAGAGCATTTGGAAATTTTGTTTTTATACACAGCATTTTTCAACTTAGAAGATGCTGATTTCAAACATTTGGTAACCAATCTGGAACGAACTCGCGAGACTACAGAAGATTTTGCGACCCGTTGGTTGCAATTGGTTTTGAATACGCACAACCGTAAAGATATTGATTTGAGTCCAGCAGCTGACCAACGAATCTCGGCGGCAATCGACAAGACACGAACGGATAAACTATCGGAGTATTACAAGTTGATGGACGTTTTGCATACTAAAGGTTATGCGCATGATGAGGCACAAGAGGCTGTAAAAGTGTTCTATAATCAATATCAGGGCTTGTCGTTGATTAACGAATGTGTGCGAAAAACA
Source organism: uncultured Saprospiraceae bacterium (assembly GCA_964445895.1). Lineage (GTDB taxonomy): Bacteria > Bacteroidota > Bacteroidia > Chitinophagales > Saprospiraceae > CAYUNA01. The sequence goes on from CAYUNA010000132.1 coordinate 4,389, forward strand.
GTCTTCAATTATATTCATCGAGTGATGAGTAATATTGGTGTTGGAGAGTATCCAGAATGGTTTAAGTTGACGCGAATATTCACAACATATGTAGGGATTTTTGTGAATCAAAAGTTCAATCAAGATGTAAAAGACCTCTTTATGGCGTATGTGCGTAAATTGTTGAAAAAATACACAGACAAACGTGGTAAAGATTATCAGGATATTAAAAAATTCGTTTCGACGACTTTCCAAGATTTGAAATTCTTATCAGAAAAGCAAGTTGTGGAATTGTTTAAAACGCGACGAAAGCGAAAAACGCCAGCTGCTGCTGCTAAGTAGTTACCACGCGTTATTTCGTCGTTACTTAGGTTATAAAAAAGAGGGAAGAAATGGTCAATCAGGCTATTTTTTCCCTTTTTTTATGGTGTTTTATTGGAAATGGCTTGTTTGGAAAATTGGGCAAAAGCGTTATATTTACCATTCAAATCATCTTAGATTCAATGAAAAAACCGCCAAAACAACATTCCGACTACTGTCTTAATTGTCATTATCCCTTGTCTGATAAAGCCATTTATTGCCACAAATGCAGCCAAAAAGTGACGGACGGTCGTGTGACTTTCAGTGAAATGGTGAGTGAATTTTTTGGCGCTGTTTTCAATTTCGATTCCCGTTTTTTTCAGACGATAGCTGCGTTATTTGTGCCAGGCAAATTGACGACTGAATATTTTAAGGGGCGACATCGGCGGTTTGTACATCCTTTGCGCGTGTTTTTGGTGATGACATTAGCATTAGTGGCAGTGATAACGCTTAATGTCAATGATAGCTTAGGGGACTCTTTCGAATTTGGAACTTCACTGGAGAAACGAAAAGAAAGGGTTGTTCGTTATGAAATGCTGCAAGAAATGGATTCTTTAAAGCAGCAAACGGCAGCAGAATTTAATAATCTGCAAGTAACTGCGGGCTTAGATACCCTTTTTGATAAAATGATGCACGGGCAAAAAACGATGAAGAAGGATAGTGTCGATTTGGATGCGATTAATTTTAGTGATAAAGATAAATTGCGAGTGGCTACGGATGATTTGCTGAATTTGACAGTTAAAGAGATTTTAGATAAATACGAAGTAGAAGGATATTGGAAGCGATTAGACACTGCTCAGGAAATTCGTTTATTGCAGGACAATCAAAACTTTGGCTTGTTTTTATTGCGCAATGTTTCGTGGATGATGTTTTTTATGATGCCTTTTCTCGCGCTCATTTTGAAGCTCTTGTACATTCGCCGTCAATACTATTATGTTGAGCATTTAATTTTTTCTTTCCATACTCATGCATTTGTTTTTTTGGTTTATATCTTGATGTTGCTTTCTGACAAGTATGAAGTAGCGGACGATTGGTCTGTCCAAATTGGCATTATTGCAATTTGTGGATATTTATATTGGGCTATGTATCGCGTTTATCAGCAAGGATGGTTTAAAACATTGCTAAAATACATCGTGGTTGGCATTTTTTACTTTTTCATTTTACTAGTAGCCAGCCTTGCCACCCTTTTGGTCAGTTTCGCGCTGTTTTAAAAAATAATTTTGACCTTTTGTTTGGAAATGAAAGTGGTGAATGAATACTTTTGGCGAGCTTTTAACAATATTCAAAAATAGTATTTACCAAATTATAACTTAAACAGCAAAATGTCTAAAAAACAAACGACCAGCCATCTCTTTATGGTGCGTCCTGCCAACTTTGGTTTCAATGACCAAACCGCGGAAAGCAATGCTTTTCAAACTAACGATACTTCTAATACCAAATCAGAAATTAGGGAAATGGCGCGTGATGAATTTGATGCATTTGTCGCTAAATTGCGGAGCAAAGGCATTAATGTCATCGTGGGAGAAGACTCCAATGAACCGAAAAAACCTGACGCTGTTTTTCCTAACAATTGGATTACTTTTCATGACAATGGTTTAATCATTACTTATCCCATGTTTGCCCCTGCGCGTCGGCGAGAAATTGATGACCGATTTATTAAGCAAATTGGCGAAGATTTTGAAATTATAGGTCGAATTCATTTAGAAAATTATGAAAATAAAAATCTGTTTTTAGAAGGGACCGGGTCGATGATTTTTGACCGAGTCAATCAGATTGCTTATGCCTGTTTGAGTCCGCGTACGAATGCCGTTTTGTTTGAAAAATTCTGCAATGTGGTTAGCTGTAAACCCGTCTCTTTTGAATCAGTCGATGGCAACGGGCAGCAAATTTATCACACCAATGTGATGATGGCAATGGGTGATTCGTTTGTAGTGATTTGCTTGGAAACCATCCAGGATAAGGCAGATTTGAAAAAGTTAAAAACGATTTTCAAAGAGACAAATAAAGATATTATTGATATTTCGCTTGACCAAATGCTGTCTTTTGCTGGAAATATGTTGCAGGTGGAAAATGCAGCAGGAGAGACATTTTTAGTAATGTCAGAACAGGCATTTCAATCACTGACTGCCGCACAGATCACACAAATTGAAAAGCACACCAATATTTTGTACAGCCCGATTCCGACGATTGAAAAATACGGTGGCGGGAGTGCGCGGTGTATGATGGCGGAGGTTTTTCTGGAAAAACAAGCGTAAAAAAATTAAGATGATGACGCATAAATTATGGAAAGGGTATTTTTATATCTTTAGTTTGCTGCTTTTGGTAGGTTGTTCGAATCTGAAAAAATCTGGCGCTAACAATCTATCTAAACAAACTTTTTCAAAGTCTCAAACTGCCTTGATTATGGAAAAAGACAGTGCGAGTCCGATGCGAGTATTTAAAATTAACCACCCTGAGGATTCAATACTATTGCGTCAAAAAAGTACCGATGTCATAGTCGATGCCTGCATGCCCCAAATTTTGAATACTTTGTTTATAATTTTCGATGTATTCCTGATAGTTACCTGTCCTCTTTTTGATGTCTTCATGCACTGGTATGCTTTCTACAACCGACCAGGTAAGTCCAGCAGCTTCAATCTTTTTTTTACGTTTTGTTATTTCCTCAATTGTCCAAACTTGACCATTTGGAATGTGATGTAGCGCCGTTACGATACCTGTCGCACCAGCCATTTTAATATGAGAAAGTGATACAGAATCACTTGGACCAAACCATCTCCAGGTTTGCTCTAAGCCAAGTTGGGTATTGTCAAATGTTGAAACCATATTTATCCGATTAGTTGTAAAACGCCTTTGATACCAATTACAGCCGTAAAAATTGAAAACGCTAATATTAATAATAAAACGGTGTTCGTAGCGATGCTAAATTTATATTGCTTCATTAAATCTTTTCGATTGCCAAGGTATAGAATACACCCTACGGTTGCAGGCAGTATGACCGCATTAAAGGCTTGTGAAATAATCATTACAAAGACAGGACGTGCCTCAAAAATGGGGACGACCAGACCGAGCAAAGAGATGAAAAACACTATAATTCGATATTTTGGTAGCGTCATGTTTCGAGAAGATTCATTGTAGTCACAAAGCAACCAAGGCAACATTAAAACATTGGGAAACTGCGAGGAAACACCTGCCGCAATAATCCCAAAGGCAAAAATAGATACCGCCATTTTGCCAGCTATTGGCTCTAGTAATTCTATCATCTGAGATGCTTTGGTTAATCCCAAGCCCGCAGTATAAAGCGTTCCAGCCGCTGCTGCCATAATCGACATACTAATGATAAACATCAAAACAACAGAAACAATCGCATCTCTTCGTTGTATTTTTGCATCTTTAATTGTCCATCCGGCTTCTTTTACCAAGGTGGTTCTGATGATAAATAATCCAGAAAATACCGTAGTTCCTACCAGTGAGGCAATGACTAAAAAAGGCCCTTTTCCTTGTTCTTCAGGAACGTTGGGAACGTTTGGAATTAGTCCGCTCAATATTTCCGTAAGTGGCGGCATGAGGATAAAGAAGTTAGCCAAAAAGCACGCAGACATGATGGCAACGATGACAGCCAGGGCACGTTCAAAAAATTGGGTTTCTCCATTCCAAAAAATAAAATAAACCAGCGCAATGTAAAATGCTGCAAAATAAACCGCAGGAATCCCCCCTGAAATGAACGTTTCAGACCAAACCTGAGATATGTCGGCAACAATTCCCATGACGCCCATTACGCTACCCATCACTCCTGTAGTGAGAGCGATGATGAAAAAAAATCCAACAGCAGGATGAATGTGCTTTTTAAAAGCTTGAAGTGCCGTCTCACCTGTTACCATTGTATAGCGACTATATAGATTTATCGATAAGTGATAGTCCTTCATTTTCAGGTCTGTTGTTGCCTCGTGCGGTAACGGTAGACATTATCCACTCTTCGGGCATACTTCCGTCAACTTCGGGAGTCGTTTTCTTCCATCTATCAATCAAAGCACCACCTTCGTAAGTTCTCCAAACTCTATTTGGAAGCTGTTTTAAAGGAAGATATGCATGTTTTTGTAAATTTTTATTAGTTGTCATTGCTGTTTCAAAAAATTTAAACCTCGTTATTATCAGGTGTTTTTAAAATTGGTCAACCAATTTGCAAGGTAGATTTTTTTCTGAAACATTTATAAAATTGTGATTATAAATCAGATAGAATTTTGTACATTTTCTATCTTTTGCTCCGTCTGAAAAAAGAAAATCGTGGTGCGGACGGATAGAAAAAGGTTAAAGAACTGGATTATATTTGAAAAATTATAAAATTAATGACCAAGTCGAGATGTGTGTATACCGTAGGTAGTAAGTACCGTGTAAAAAAGTTTGTTTGACTCTTCAGGGGCAATGCTGTTGAATTAAGCGCGGGTAGCGGATACCTTCAAGGTATCTGCTACCTAAAACGCAGCAAAAAGGTAGCAGATACCCTAAAGGTATCCGCTACCCGTGCCATCAAAATTCCTTAATTCAACAGCATTGTCTTCAGGGGGGAGAAAATTACAAATTTTCGACCTCCAATAAAAAACACTGCGCTTTGCCTGCGGCAAAGCGTATGGGGGGCTTGAGGGATAAAAAGCGTTTTTGCAAACGCTTTTTATCCCTCAAACTTCCTTTGAGAAAATTAAAAGAAACTTTTTACACACTGTAGTAAGTA
>CAYUNA010000133.1:0-9323 GCA_964445895.1 uncultured Saprospiraceae bacterium
TGTGGAGGTAACGAGTCAGAATGGGTAGATTATTTTTTACCAATTCCCTAACTATCACAAATTGCTTATTTCGATTACTTCATACCTAGTGCTGGTATGAAATACGAAACCATAAGGCACGTTTCATGTACCTTATATTTAATGTTCTTTATTCATTGATAGCTAAGGGAATAATATGGAGCAGATTTAATGCAGTAGCGTTAAGAATTTGCATCAAAAAAATATTATTCCATAGACTCATTTACAAAATTAGGTCTATTACTTTAATTATTCTCGTCACTTGGTTGATATGGTATGTTTCATTGTATATGTGGGGGAATTTAATGTTTAAACAAGAATATTACCTTGATTTAACATTTGGAATAATTTGCTTCAATTACTCGACCCAACAAAAAATAAAAATCATAATATGATAGTTGAAAACGGAACTAAATTAAGGGCGTTACTTTAAGTACCCCCTTAATTGGACTCAATAAACACTCAAATAAAGCTTGGTATCCAACCTCAATTTTGAGGTTAGATTACCAAGAAAAATGCTTTACAATGAACAATGCTAAAGCGCATTATCTTTAGTTTTCAGTTGGTTGTAGTATCTGCAACGGTTACTTTCTAATCATAGAAGCCTACGGGTTCGCTTTTCAATTGTCAATCATGCGGATGTCCATTAAATTGAAAAGGTTTATGAATAAATAATTCTTTTAACTACTTAAGCGTAAAAGCAATGTTTTAATTTTGCTTTTCAGTAAGACTGAATGGTTTAGTGATTCCTCCCAATCGTCAATTATTTGAACATGTTGTTTAGTAGAATTAGATGACAATAGATAAAACAGTTGATCTTCTCCAAGTTTGTTAAAGAAATAAGCAAAGGAGGATTCATTCTCTAAGCACAAGTGAATTAATGATTTGGTTTCTTTTTGAAACCAGGGGTAATCATTTTGAAGCTTAGCAATTCGACTCCGAATAAAATGATAAAGAAGCTGGTTTTGTAGATTATCAATTTTTCTTACTGGATAGATTAATTGATAATTATCATCCTGAACTAGAACAGTCACACATTCGTTATAGGACGTGCAATTGACCATCGATTGTGCCAAGTGAATATATGGATTTTTAAGTGCAATTGTTTGACTAATTTTCATAATAAACATAGAAATAAAGCTTGGTATCCAACCTCAATTTTGAGGTTGGATTACCAAGAAAAAATGCTTTATAATGAACAATGCTAAAGCGCATTTCTTAATTTTCTACGGTTTCGGTTTTTACTGCGGTGCAGCCCGTTTCGGTATCTGTAATGGTCACTTCGTAAGTGCCCGCAGATAAACAAGTGGGCTGGGGGTTATTGCCAATATTACTATCACTCCAACTGTATTGGTAAGGAGAACTATTCGGATTGCCGCTACCAATTACTTCTACTTCTACTAATTGCATTTGACTTTCTCCTTCTAAGTATATTCGGACAAATCTGGCCGTTGTGTTCAAGTTATTAATGACCATTGGAGTGGTGCCTGCTTGAACCGGAAGTGAATATTGCTGAATGGAGGCATCGTTTAACAACGTTTGGAGATTATCTGATGTAAACTGGTTTGGAGAAATGAAAATATGATAGGTGTTGGCACCGTTGGCACAACAGCCTGTTTTGGTATAGATATTCAGGCTTTCTAAGTCGTAGTTTCCTATTAAATCTAAATCCCAACGATTGTTGATGCCCATTGTAGAGGAACTATAATCATAATTTCCGACAGGTTCACCTTCAAATTGTCCATTAGTGACTTGGTGTGCATTATTGTTGTCAAGTCGGGGATGCCCATTAAATTGAGAAGGTTTGTGCAATGCTACATTGGTGCTGACCAAATCGACATTGGTTTCTAACCAATAGATAGCTCGAACTTGTAAGTTTCCATCGGGACAAGGCTTGCAACAATTAGAGCTTAAGACAGTAGCATAGAACGAACAATCTCCCGTGACACAGTCTTGACTAAGACAGGCTTTGCTCCCGTCTGAAGCATTGAGGTCATCAAAGGCATTTCCAGTGGTATTGGTCGTTGTTCCTGGAGCGTCATTTTCGGTTAAGGTGATGTACTGGTTCGTAAAGGTGCCTGCGGTACTGGCTCGGCTGTGATACAAACTTAAACAATTGGTGCTCGCAGGGTCATTTATTGCTGCGTCTGCTACATCAATACAAATTTCAGCAACAGAAGTATAGGTTGTGCTTGATAGCTGAACTGCTGCCGCAGGATTTGATTTGTCTGTTTGCACAATACTAAAATCCAAAAAACCTAAATTATCATCAATATCATCCAAAGGGCTGGCGGCTTCTTGTCCTTGTCCGCTGATTTTGATGTTTTGATTAATAGTCACGCCGCTGTAAGAAGGATTGGATAATAAAGATGTAACAGAGGAAACCGTCATTAAGTCACCATCAAAAAAGAACCGGTAATTCTGGTCGCCTAACGTCCAATCGTGAGTAGCATTACTTTTTACTTGTAAGTGATAACAGACTTGATTGTTATTACAATCCAGGGCACTTCTATTCAATTGAATACCCCATCTCGAACCCGAACAAACGGCATCAAAACAAGCTACATCTCCGTCTTCCTGATTCAAATCATCGTGATTGTTGCCATCAGTTGCTACGGTATTGTTGGGTGTATTGTTTTCAGAAATAGTTGTGTACTGATTGGTAATTGAACCCGATGTGCTGGGACGACTGTGATAAAAACTCAAACATTCATCCGTTGCAGCAGCCGTTATATCTACACAAATTTCCGCTATGGGCGTAAAAGTATTTGTAATCTGAACGGCAGCAGCTGGGTTGGATTTATTGGATTGCACAATACTAAAATCCAAAAAACCTAAATTATCATCAATATCATCCAAAGGGCTGGCGGCTTCCTGTCCCTGCCCGCTGATTTTAATATTTTGGTCAATGACTACAGGATTGTAAAAGGTGCTTGGCAACAAAGAAGTCACCGACACAACAGTCATCAAGTCACCGTCAAAAAAGAGTCGATAATTCTGGTCGCCCAATGCCCAATCAGTCGTAGAGGCATTTTCTAACTCAATCTGATAACAGACTTGATTGCCGTCGCAGTTTAAAAAACTTTGGTTGAGTTGTACATTCCACTCATTTTGACTTTGTACATTACCTATAAAAGATAGAATACAGATAACTGCAAAAAATACTTTTTTCATAATAATAGTTTCTAAGGAACTGGTTCCTAAGTGAAAAAATTAATAAAATGAACCAGAATGCGCGCTGTAAATTTTTCAACCTTTTTAGAAGGAAAAAACACACGCATAATGGTTCGAATTATTGAGTCTATTTCACTAATAATTAATTTGAATATATCCCGTTTTTACTTGTTTATAAGCTTCTTGAAAAATGTAATAGTAGACTCCTTGTGGGAGCGAATTATTTTGATACGTGCCGTCCCAATCATTCTGATAGTAGTCTGATTGAAAGACGACTTTTCCCCATTTATCAAAAATAACCACTTCGTGTACAGCTACTTTTTCGATATTTTTAATGATGAAAAAATCATTGATTCCGTCATGATTTGGAGAAAATCCTGAATAGATAACTATTTCGTCTTCCAATTCCATTTTATCATCAACTTCCGCCCATTCATTGGTGCTTTGATTGTCGTCCCTCGAATCAACCTCGTCTTGCTTAGTGTTGGAATAAGATGTTTGCGTGCTGTCTTGATTGACAATTTCAGGACCATCAGGTGCTTCTTTGGTTATTGTCAAGAACGTAACGGGTGCGCTGGTTGGCAGACCAGAACAGTCTTCCAAAAATAAAATCGTCTGTGTTTCGATGACTTGATTGCCGCAATTATCCGTTGCTGTCCAGGTTCGGATGAGCGTTTGTTCACAATCGTTTTGCTGCACATTTTCGCTGTAACTGACTTCGATATCTACGGCACAATTATCCCATGCCGACAAGCTTGGCGGATTCGGAATGCTTTGTCCTGCTGCTTCATCAATAGTAATGTCGTTGGGAACGTCTGAGATAGTCGGCGCTTCGCTATCTTCTATAACGATAGTCTGGCTGAATGTACTAGTGTTTTGGCAGTCGTCGGTTACAGTCCAGGTGCGTAATATCATTTGTTCTTCTTCGCAGTTACCGTTGGTAATGCTTTCCGCAAAATCAAACTGTAAATCTGTAGTAGCCGTACAATTATCTTTCAAATCAGGAACGATTGGATTAGGAATATCCGCACCACAATCGAGCGTCACATCTGCGGGTAAATTGAGCAATTCGGGCAAAGTGGTATCGACCACCTTGATATAAATCCAAAATTGACTGCTGTTGCCACAGTCATCAGTAGCTTCCCAATAGCATTCCATCCACACCAAATAGTCATCTTGGTCGCACGTGCTAACGATGATATTGCCTTCATTTAAAGTAACAACTGGCGCCGCGTCGCAATCATCAACAACGATAGCTTCATCTACCGAAAAAATATCTGTAGCTCCACATTGTTGAATTAAGGTATCGCCAGAGCTGATGTTTTGCAGCAAAGGATGATTAAAACTGAAGGTCGGGGCGGCTGTATCAGTAATGGTAATGATTTGAGATTCACTAACGGTGTTGCCACAATTATCAATGGCAGACCAAGTTCGATTCAACAGGTAGTTGCAGCCCGAACCCGTTTGGATTTCTTCAAAAATCACTTGAACATCGGTATCACAATTATCCGTGGCCATCGGCGTGGCAGGGACTGGAATAGCATTGCAGGAGGTTGTAATATCCTGTGGAATGCCTGCTAAAATTGGTAAATCTTCATCAAAAATAGTTAGGCTTTGAGTAGCCGTTGAAACATTGCCACAAAAATCAGTTGCTATCCAGGTTCTTACTTTATTAAGACCCGTGGCACAATCACCATCAATGTCATTTTCAGAAAAGGTAATCTCAACCCCCAAAGCACAATCATCCGTAGCTGTTGGCAATGGAATATCCGTAGAACCATCCGCACAATTTAGCGTTAAATCAGGAAAATCATCAGTAAAAAGAGGAGGCGTATTATCTAATACCTGAATAATTTGACTGGCGGTACTGCTATTATTACAATCATCTGTTGCCGTCCAGGTTCTAATAATCGTAAATCCACAATCATTTTGGATTGTTTCCTCACTCAAAAAAGCACTGACATCTAAATCACAATTATCCGCAACCATCGGGTTATCAGCTACCGGAACATCATTTCCACAACTAATCGTTACGTCCGCAGGTGTATTTGTAAATACGGGGACGGTGTTATCTACTACAAAAATGGTTTGTTTTCTTACCTGAGAATTTCCACAATTATCAGTTGCCACCCAAGTCCGTTCTAATTCAAAAAAACAGCCACTGCCATTTTGCTCTTCATGATAAACAACATCAATGTCCGTATCACAGTCATCTTCAATTATCGGAGTAGCAGCTGCTGGAATGTCAGAACAAGCGACGGTCAAATCATCTGGAACACCTGAAATAGTCGGCATAGAGGTATCCTCCAACACAATTATTTGAGTGACCGTAGATGCCTGACCACAATTGTCAGTTGCCGTCCAGGTTCGAGTAATGAGCTGATTACAATCGTCTGTGACAATCATTTCCGTAAAATCAGGAACAACTATTCCATCTACATCATCCAAAACTGTTGGATTGGTTACCGGAGGAATAGAGGCATCACAAGACAAGGCCATATCCGTCGGAATGTCCGAAAAAGCAGGACCTTCATTATCTACTTCAATGGTAATAGAGCTATTTATATCACAACTTGAATTTGTGAAATTCACATTGTACGTTGTCGTTGACAGCGGTGTCGCAATTGGATTTTGTAGGGTAGGGTTGTTCAGTGTATTGGCGGATGACCAAGTGTAAATGCCCGCAGCCATCGTATCCAAAATGGGTGATAACTGAATACTTTCTCCCAAACATAAAATTGGATAATTGGTAAAAGTAATTGTAGGGCAATTGGCGGATATCAAGGTGATGCCCACTTCATCTTCATCATCTTCATTGACCATGTCATCTTCATTAGGAGTCGAATCAATGTCTAATTGTACCGTCACATTCATGTGATGGATTTCGATGACTTCTGCACTATTAAGTAAAGTTGTATTTCCTGCCCCTCCCGTAATGGTTAGGATAATTGGAGTGCAAATGGATTGCCCGGGAAGCAGTGGGCCAACCACTAAATTAGTTGCCGTACCATTTGCCTGTACCGCCCAGTTATTTGTATCATTAACACTCAATACTGTTTGGCTCGGTAAATTATCTGCAATTGTTACGCTATCTACCGTTACATTTCCCTCATTGATTACACAAATTTCGTATGCAATATCACTCCCAATTGAAATACTCGTTAGGTTTGGGTTTGCTAAATTTTTACTTAATGCTAAATCCAAAGTGTCCGATACACAAACGTCAATTAGGCAAGCTTCCGCCCCATCATTATTATTCAAATCATCATAATTGACACCCACAGCAGCAATTGTACTATTGGCAGCATTGTTTTCAGAAACCACAGTATATTGATTGGTAATACCTCCGGCCGTACTTGGACGACTGTGATACAAAGCCAGACAATTTGTTCCCGTATTATCGTTGATAACATCTGCCGTGACCTCCACACAAATTTCAGCTACTGGTGTAAAATTATTGACCATCAACTGAGTGGCAGCAGCAGGATTGGATTTATCAGATTGCACAATGCTAAAATCCAAAAATCCCAAATTATCATCAATATCATCCAAAGGGCTGGCAGCTTCTTGTCCTTGCCCGCTGATTTTAATGTTTTGGTCAATATTGGCATTGCCATAAAACGCATTGGGCAACAAAGAAGTCACCGACGTAACGGTCATGTAATCACCATCAAAAAACAGACGGTAGTTTTGGTCGCCAATCGTCCAGGGATTACCCGCCGTATTTTGTAATTCTAATTGATAACAAACCTGACTTGTGCCACAATCCAAACTACTTTGACTTAGTTGAATGTCCCATTGGCTATTATTTACAGTAACAATCGTTCCCTCGCAGGTACAACCATCTGCTAAAATTATATCATTGTTTGTATTCGCATTGCCATCATCACAAGGCGTGCCTTCGGTTGCGGGTAAATTGGCGTCGTTAGGTGCGCAATCATTATCATCACAAATGCCATCGTTGTCGGCATCACCTCCTAAACTTGCGCAAGGGTCACAACTCGTTCCAACACAAGCTTCCGCCCCATCATTATTATTCAAATCATCATAATTGACACCCACAGCAGCAATTGTACTATTGGCAGCATTGTTTTCAGAAACCACAGTATATTGATTGGTAATACCTCCGGCCGTACTTGGACGACTGTGATACAAAGCCAGACAATTTGTTCCCGTATTATCGTTGATAACATCTGCCGTGACCTCCACACAAATTTCAGCTACTGGTGTAAAATTATTGACCATCAACTGAGTGGCAGCAGCAGGATTGGATTTATCAGATTGCACAATGCTAAAATCCAAAAATCCCAAATTATCATCAATATCATCCAAAGGGCTGGCAGCTTCTTGTCCTTGCCCGCTGATTTTAATGTTTTGGTCAATATTGGCATTGCCATAAAACGCATTGGGCAACAAAGAAGTCACCGACGTAACGGTCATGTAATCACCATCAAAAAACAGACGGTAGTTTTGGTCGCCAATCGTCCAGGGATTACCCGCCGTATTTTGTAATTCTAATTGATAACAAACCTGACTTGTGCCACAATCCAAACTACTTTGACTTAGTTGAATGTCCCATTGGCTTTGTCCAAAAGCAATAGGTCCAAAAGCAAAAAAAATAAAAAAATAAAAAGCCTTTACTCGTTTCATTGTACTTAGTTTACATTGTTCAAAGGAGGTCTAAAATGCTCTTAAAAAGAGGTGAAAAACGAACAGGAGTAAATTCCTATCCATCTAAAAAGAATATTTCGGGATGCACTCGGCTAGAAGACCTTTTGGTACAATCCCTATCCTCTGTTAATGGTCACCTGAACAGGTAAACATCTTCTTGGAGGACATTGTATTTGAATTAAGTAATCTTCAATTTCTCCATCTGCAGCACAAACTTGTTCCCCACACGGAGAATCGGTCATAATGGTATCTGTACTCAAGCGAAATCGAACTGGAGTCTTTTGGTTTTGCACTGCATCTACTGGTACCGTCACCGCAATTCTTTCAACAAAGCTTCCATCATAATCAGGATTTGACGGGTCATAGCTTGTGCTGATAATTTGCTCTCCTGCATCATCATAATCGCCGTCTATATTCCAATCAATCCAAACGGCTAAATTTGCTGGATTACCCGTTACGTTATAAATAGTAGTAGGAATGAAGAACGTTGCGCCAGAGACAATATCGTTTGGAATTTTAGCTCCATCATCATCATCTGTATCGGCGTTAGGAGAACCATTATTGCTTGCTTCTGCACTCACTCCTTCTCCTAAATAAATATCATCACTGGTAAAATGGCACGGCGGAATTTCACAATTAGGAAGTTGGTCTTGGTAATCGCAAGGATTAACAACAATCGTTGCTTTATCTGTCAGTTCGGTCGTACAATTTCCTGAAGCATTAGTCGCCAGAATCGTATAAGTAAATGTTCCAGCCGTATTCAAGTTATCAATCGTCAAAGTAATTCCATTGCCCGTTCCAATGACGGGAGTACCCACCAAACTATTATCCGTATCGTTTCTAACTTGATAAGTCACTCCTACTTCTGAATTGTAAACAACCGGAACGGCATCCGTAAACAAACAAACCGTTGAATCGCTTACGGTTAGGTTAACTGCTGGAACGGAATTTACTGTTACCGTCTGCGAACAAGAGGAAGGGCTGCCTGGTGTGATGTTTAGTGCAATAGTAAAATCAGTTGTGCCTGCATCAATAGTTACCGTTTGATTATTGTTATTTCCACTAATGACCGCATCGCCTGAGGTGATAGTCCAAGCGTAAGTTGTTGCGCCAGCAGGGGCAGAAAAAATTAAACCGCTTGTATTGACGCAGGTTGTAGTTGGCCCGTTAATGTCGCAGACCAAAGAGGAAGTCATGGTAACGTTCAGCGTACAAATTGCCGTACAATTGTTCGCATCCGTGATGGTCAATTGTATGGTCGAATTAACCGTACCAAAGTCAATATTTACATTTTGGTTATTACTCGCCCCATCAATAGTTGCATCTCCGCTCGTCACTTCCCAAGCGTAAGTTGTCATACTTTGGGGAGCCGAATAAACGACATTTTGTGCATTTTCAACGGCGGTAGTCGCCCCGCTAATCATACAATTAGGATTAGCAAAGACATCAATGACGACCAT
>CAYUNA010000134.1:0-9310 GCA_964445895.1 uncultured Saprospiraceae bacterium
TTGTAAATGCTTTTCTAACCTTTGTTTAATCCAAAAAAAAATCAATCAATCCTCTCTTTCTGAAACTTAAAAGTCCTCGATGAGATTTCATTGAGGCTTTTTTCTTTATAAACTCAAGCCTGATAAATACTATCGGCTAACCCAAACCATTCATTTGGTTACCATGTTTTTTTAGACATACTATGATTAACCCACTGACTCCATTTTTCATTATAGGTATGTATGAGGTCGGTGGGATTTTCATTCTTATCCAATACTTCATATCCTTGATTGACCCATTCAAAAATACTTCCAAATAGATTGTAAACATTTGTATAGCCCATTTTCTGCAACTTTTCTCCTACCTTTTCACTACGATAGCCAATCGAACAATACAGCACAATCGTCGCATCTTTTGGAATTTGTTTCAATTTCTTTTTCTCCAATTTGTTGTAGCCAATGTACTCTGCATTTGGAATATGACTGGTTTCAAACTCTTCCAATTCTCGCGCATCCAAAATCACCACTTCTGCCTGTTGCTTTTTCAAATCCTGCACACTCATCGTCGGAACGGTAAAGTTGATTGTCCGCACAATTTTTTTGTCAAAATCTGGATTTTCCACGTGCGCACGGTCAGCAGGTGGTTGAGCACAACTGACGAAAGTTAGGAAAATAGATAGTATAGAAGCCGTTATCTGGACGACTTTGGTGGATTGTTGTTTTAAAAATTTCATATCGTATAAACGCTTTATTTTATAAAAATGTTGGCTCTAAATGATTTCATTTGGTCAATGTAAATTCAGATTGTAAAACCTGAATCTGCCCCTCAAAAAAAACTCGCGCGTCACCTGTATGTTCGTGCGAATTTTAGTTATTTCAAATGTCATATTATTTGTTCTTTTGCTATCACCTCAATGTATTGAAATTCAACTCAATGTGGACTAAAGTCCACTGACCTATAATACAACTTAAATACGTCCGAGCACTTACTTATATCTGCACAGGACCATTCCCCACCCAATCAGGAATCCACAACCCATCTTCACAATATTGTACTAATTCATTTTCAATAAACGGACGAATTTCATGCACAATATCTTCTGGATACAAAACGTGCAAATTCGGTCCAGCATCCAAACTAAAATAAACCTGATGTCCCGTTTGCTGCCGATAATCGCGCAAAATTTCAATCATTTTTAAACTATTCGGACGCATCAAAAGATAAGATGGCTCGGAAGTCATCATTAAGGCATGGAGCGTCAATGCTTCGTTTTCGGCAATCGTTCCGAATTTTTCTACATCGCCTGATTCTAATGCAGACAGCAAATCTTTCATCCGCTGATTGGCTTGTCGATAGCGAGGTTCTGCATAATCGTTTCCTTCCATCAACGCATGTCCCGCACGACTCGAAACGCTTTTTTCGGCTTTGCTGGCAATCAAAATATCATCATGAAAAGTCTTAAAGACATCATGCACCTTATCCGCATACGGCAACGCATATAAATTGGACGAACCTTCCACACCGTCCATTTCTCCCCATAAACCCATCGTTCCAAATATCGACCGACACGCACTTCCCGAACCCAGACGCGAAATAAAAGATGCCTTTTTTTCAAACGCATCATCGTCGCCTAAGGTGTCAAATAATTCATCTTCCACGCTACACAATGCCAACGCCAACGCACTCATACTTGAAGCAGAAGACGCAATGCCCGCCGAGTGTGGAAAAGAGTTGGCCGACTGCACCCGCAAATCCATTTGAGTTAAAAATGGAAAAATGTCGGTAATACTTTCTAAAAATTTCACCATTTTTAATCGAAATGGTTCATTCATTTCACCATGAAACAAAAAATCTAATTGAATCCCTTCTTTTCCACTCGTGCGCGGCATATATTCTAAAACGGTTTCCGTAAAGGCATTTTCTAACGTAAAACTGATAGATGGATTTCTCGGCAATTGCACGCCGTATTTTCCCCAATATTTGACAATTGCTAAATTGGACGGGCTGCGCCAAAGCACTTTTCCTGCTTCAAAATCGGTATCTTTTAAAAGGAGGTTTGGATTTTTATAATCTTGCATGGTGGTGAATTATTTTTAAATATCGTATTTTATAGTCGGCAAATGTAAGCGTTTTTTTTGTCATTTCGAGCGCAGCCGAAGAATCTGAAATGACTATTTTACCAGATTTATCAGTTGCGCTCGAAATTACAAAAAATAACAAATATGACAAATTGACATGCATTCACAAACTAAACAGCCACTTTGTCACAACACATTCCCGTTTTTCACAACTTTTGTCATAAAAAAACCAAAGGCACAGCATTTGATGAACAAATACTGTCTTTACTTATTTAAAAAATAAAGGCAGATAGATTTTAAAGAATACGTTTGATTGCCGTCTACCATTTATCGTCGGTCGTCAACCGTTTAAAAATATACAGCAATGAATTTGAATAACTTAACAATCAAAACCCAGGAGGCGTTGCAGCGCGCCCAACAAATTGCTATGGAAAATAGCAACCCTGCGATTGAGTTGGGACATTTGTTGAAAGGGCTGTTGGAGGTAGATGAAAATGTAACTCCATTTGTATTTAAAAAATTAGGCGTTAACGTTGATATCGTCAAAAAAACAGTCGATAGCATTGTTCAGTCTTATGGGAAAGCGGGCGATAGCAGTCAACCATACATGTCCCGAACGGCAGGAGAAGCGGTACAAAAGGCACATACTTTTTTGAAAGCATTTAAGGATGAATATGTGGCATTGGAGCATTTGCTTTTAGGAATTTTAGATACTCGCGACCAAGTTTCGCAGATGTTGAAAGATAGCGGCGTGACTGAAAAGGCGATGAAATCTGCGATTAAAGAATTGCGGAAAGGCAATCGAGTGACAACAAATAGCGCAGAAGGTAGCTATAATGCCTTGAACAAATACGCCATTAATCTGAATGAAAAAGCTAAAAGTGGCAAACTCGACCCCGTGATTGGCCGTGATGAAGAAATCCGTCGAGTGTTGCACATTTTAGCACGACGAACAAAAAATAATCCCTTACTAATCGGTGAACCAGGTGTAGGAAAAACAGCGATTATCGAAGGCTTGGCGCATCGAATTGTTAGTGGTGATGTGCCAGAAGATTTGCACGACAAAGAAATTTATTCTCTTGATATGGGCGCATTGATTGCCGGTGCGAAGTATCAGGGTGAATTCGAGGAACGCTTGAAATCAGTGGTCAAAGAGGTGACTCAAGCGGATAATATTTTCCTGTTTATCGACGAGATTCATACGCTCGTCGGGGCAGGAAAAGGACAAGGTGCAATGGATGCAGCGAATATTCTTAAACCAGCGTTGGCGCGGGGCGAGTTGCGGACAATTGGCGCGACAACGCTGAAAGAATATCAACAGCATTTTGAAAAAGACAAGGCTTTAGAGCGACGTTTTCAAAAGGTAAATATTGGTGAACCGAATGAGGAAGATGCCATTTCCATCCTTCGTGGTTTGAAAGAACGATACGAAACACATCACAAAATCAATATAAAAGACGATGCGATTATCGCAGCAGTGCAGTTATCAAATCGCTATATTACCGACCGATTTTTGCCAGATAAGGCGATTGATTTGGTAGACGAAGCGGCGGCACGGTTGCGGTTGGAAATGAATTCGATGCCTGTAGAATTGGATGAAGTAGAGCGCAAAATTCGACAATTAGAAATTGAGCGCGAAGCCATGAAGCGTGAGAGTGACGGTGCAAAAGTGGAAATTTTGAATGAAAGCATTGCTAATTTTGAGGAAACTCGTAATGCGTTGAAAGCGCAGTGGGAGAGTGAACGCGAAGTCGTTTTAGGTATTCAGAACGCGAAGAAGGAAATAGAAAATTTGAAATTGCAGAGTGCGCGGGCAGAACGAGAAGGGAATTACAGCGCAGCGGCTGAGATTAACTATGGTAAAATGCCAGAGGCAAAAGCTCAGTTGGAAGCGTACAATCAGAAGTTGATTGATATGCAAGCGGACGGCAATCATTTGGTAAAAGAAGAAGTGGATGCAGAAGATATTGCGCAAATTGTGAGCAAATGGACAGGCGTGCCAGTGACTCGAATGCTGCAAAGTGAACGGGAGAAATTGATTAATCTCGAAGAAGATTTACACAAGCGAGTAGTGGGTCAAGAAGAGGCAGTAGAAGCGGTTTCGGATGCAATTCGTCGGAGTCGAACGGGATTGTCAAATGAAGACAAGCCAATTGGTTCGTTCCTATTTTTGGGTACGACGGGCGTGGGGAAAACTGAGTTGGCCAAAGCACTTGCCGAATACCTTTTCGATGATGAAAACTTGATGACGCGAATTGATATGAGTGAATATCAAGAGAAACATGCCGTGTCTCGATTGGTTGGTGCGCCTCCAGGCTATGTCGGTTACGATGAAGGTGGTCAATTGACAGAAGCTGTGCGACGCAAGCCTTATTCGGTTGTTTTGCTGGATGAAATCGAGAAAGCACATCCTGATGTTTTCAATATTTTGTTGCAAGTATTGGATGATGGACGTTTAACTGATAATAAAGGTCGAGTAGCTAATTTTAAAAATACGATTATCATCATGACTTCAAATATTGGGTCAGATATTATTCGTGATAATTTTAGTCGAATGGATGATTCTAACCGTTTTGAAGTAGTTGAAAAAACTCAAGATGCTGTTTTTGAAATGCTCAAGATGTCGGTACGTCCAGAATTTTTGAATCGAATTGATGAGACGATTATGTTTGAGCCACTGACACAGAAAAATGTGCGGGCGATTGTCGAATTGCAGCTGAATGGCTTGATTGCTAATTTACAAAAAAAGCAAAACATTACGCTGACTATTGCTCCAGCGGCGATGGATTGGTTGGCTTATGAAGGATACAATCCTGAGTTTGGTGCACGACCGATTAAGCGAGTGATTCAAAAGAAAGTATTGAATCAATTGTCGAAACAAATGTTGCTGGGTAAGGTAGAAAATGGTAGCCATATTGTAATGGACGCATTTGATGGGCAGGTGGTTTTTCGGAATCCGATTCGCGAGGAGGCGAAAGAAACAGAAGCAATTTAAAATAAATGTTAGTAGGATAAAATTCCCGTTTTTTCATAAGATAGTCCCCGATAGCACGTTGCTGTTGGGGATTTTTTTTTAAAATGACCCTATGGAAGAATCAATACCTTTGGTTGCTCTGCCCTTTTCTGCAATTGAAAATTCAACCCAATACCCATCGTTGTTTCATTCAAAAATCCCGTTTCAAAAGCGGGTTTAACTTGCATTCGCAAACTCAAATCATCACTCACATCAAATGTTTTTAAATGCGCATTCACAAACGCTTCTGCACCTTGTACACCATACACCAAAATAGCTGCAACAAAAGACAATTGTCGATTTTTGTCAAAACCATCACGAATTTGTTTGAGGTCACTGGGATTATCAAATCCAGTATCTTGCGGTTCGCCTGCCAATGCTAATATATAGGCATCTCGAAATCTCTTATATTTTTTGGTGTTTTGTACAATACTATAAATTGACCAGCCCATTCCAGCGTAGACAATCGGTGGTTTCCACCAACTTCGGTTGTAAATTTGCCCTGTACCTGGCAAGGCAAACGAAAGCAACATGGCTGTTTTTGGATTGGGATAATCTTTTTTGAAAACTTTGTAAAAGAAGCGGTCTTCCTGTGGTTTTCGACCTTTTTGGGAAGATTTGATTGAGTCATTTTGAATGGCAACAATGGTAGTATCTACTACATTTTCATTCAATACAGCTTTCTTTTCTGCTTTTTTAAATGTTTTTTTGGTAACAGCAATCGAGTCTGGTGCTTGCGCCTGGAGGTTTAGCGAAGCTAGTAAAAAAAGCAGGATGTGAAAAATGAAAAGTCGTTTCATATTGAAAGAACGACGGTTTGGTGATGGAAATGGGTGGTATTTGCTTTTTGTTAAGGAGAGGAGATTATTGTAAGTGTCGTGTGGCAATTAAATCATGGTGTTTTAGAAAATCACCATGATTTGAAACGGACTAATTTCCTTCCAACAAATCCAGCATTCGATTCAATTCTTGAACAGAACTAAAGGGCACTACGATTTGCCCTTTGCCTTTCTCTTCGTCAACTTTTATTTTGACAGAACCGTTTCCAAAGAAGTCCTTCAATGTTTTTTGAACAGCGGCATACTCTGTAGATAATTCCGTTTTTTTAGCAGGTGCTGGCGTTGGTTCTTCAACTTGAGGCTCTTTACTTGCCTTAATTTTAGCCTCCAATGCCCGAACGGACAACTGATTTTCAATAGTATCGGTAAATAATTCTTTACGCAACACTTTATCCTTGATACCTGCCAATGATTTTGCGTGTCCCAGTGTCAGTTCTCCATCATGCAGGAAATTCAAGATAGCAGGCTCTAATTCTAAAACCCGCAGATAATTCGTTACAGTTGCACGACCTTTACCTACTTTTTCCGCTACTTCTTTGTCAGTTAAGTTGAATTCTTTTTTTAAACGCGCCAACGAAGTAACAAATTCAAATGGATTTAAATCTTCTCGTTGCACATTTTCCACAATTGCCATTTCCAACAATTGTTGATTATCTACTACCCGCACATAAGCCGGCACTTCCTTCAAACCTGCCAATTGCGAAGCGCGCCAACGTCGTTCTCCGGAAATAATCTGATACTGACTATCCGCCAATCGCCGCACAGTAATCGGCTGAATAATGCCATGTGTGCCAATCGAACCTGCCAATTCATCCAAAGCTTCCTGAATAAATTCTTTACGCGGCTGGTCTGGGTTTCGTTCAATTTGATCAATTGGAATATTGGCAATTGTATTCGCCAGTGTTTTTGCCACTTTTTGCAATTCTTCATCCGAAGAAATATTTTTTGGAATCAAGGTATCAACTCCTTGTCCACGCCCCATAACGCCTCGAATACTACCTCCTAATGCTGCTTTACTTGCCTTTCGTGCTACTTTTTTTGCCATGATTATTGGATAAATGTTTTCTCAAAAACAGTTAATTCAACTTACTAATAACTATGTAAAGAATAACCTAAATGAAAAGAAATTATCGAATTCCTATTCAATACACTGTGTAAAAAGCCATTTTTCGAGGGGTAGGTTAGGAGCGAGATTAATTGAGTTTTCCGACGGAAAACTCAATTAATCTCGCCCCTAAAACCCCAAAAGCGAGGCGGCTTTAGCTGCCGAGCAAAACGTAAAGAAAGTTTTACACACTGTATTCAATTACATTAGATTTTATGCCACTTTCGCCTTTTTCTTTTTAGTCTTAATTCCATCGTCGTTTCGTTTCAAAAACTCCTTCGCCAAGTTTAAAAAATTCGTCGCCCCTTTGCTATTTGCATCATATAATAAAACGGGCATGTGCATATTCGGTGACTCGCCAATTTTAGAATTTCGATGAATAATCGTATCAAAAACCTTTTCTTTATAAAAATCTCGTACTTCTGATACAACTACATTTGCCAATCGCAAACGTTTGTCATACATTGACAATAATAAGCCTTCAATATGCAAATTTGGATTCAAACTGCCCTTCACTCTATCAATTGTATTTTGCAATTTATTCAACCCTTCGAGTGAATAATATTCACACTGCACTGGAATAATAATCGAATCAGCAGCCGTCAATGCATTCAACGTAATCAACCCCAACGATGGCAAGCAATCCATAAAAATATAGTCGTATTCATCGCGCAATTTATCGATAATGCCTTTCATGACGTACTCCCGATTAGGGCGATTGACCAGCTCAATTTCTGCGCCGACCAAATTGATATGAGAAGGCATTAAATGTAAATTCGGTGTTTCTGTTTCGTAGATTGCATCCATCGGATCAATACCGCTAATCAGACAATCGTAGATATTTTCTTCGATGGCATCTTCAAAAATCCCAACGCCCGACGAGGCATTTGCCTGCGGGTCAGAATCTATCAACAAAACCTTTTTTTCCAAAATAGCCAAACAAGCTGCCAGGTTAATGGCAGTTGTGGTTTTTCCTACTCCACCTTTTTGATTTGCAATTGCAATTACTTTTCCCATTAAAATTGTTTTGCAAGGGGACAGGAATCAGGGGACAGGAGTCAGAAATTACAATCTACTTGAATTCCTGACTCCTAACACCTGACTCCTGACTCCTCATATTGTAAGGCTTTCGCCAATAGTCGGCAAAATTAACTCTTTTCTTTTATCTTCAAAAACCTTTTTCGCAGCTTTATGGTCAATTTCAATAAAGCCGAAGGTATCAAAGTGACAACCAACGATTTTACCACAGTCAATAAAGTCTGAAGCTAAGACAGCATCATGAAAATCCATTGTAAAATTATCGCCAATGGGCAAGATAGCAAAATCTAACGTAGGACAAATCATCGGAATCAATTTCATATCCATTGTCAATGCTGTATCCCCTGCGAAGTAGAAGCATCCATCGTCATTCCAAAGCACAAAGCCCATCGGGTTTCCAGCGGACGAACCATCTGGAAATGTAGAAGAATGTACCGCATTGACACACTTAACTGTACCGAAATCAAACTTCCATTTGCCCCCAATATTCATGGGATGTACGTTCTCAATGCCCTGTTTTCCAAGCCACGCCGTTACTTCCCAAATGCCAATTACTTTTGCGTTAGTACGCTTGGCAATGCTGACCAAGTCTGCGATATGGTCTTGATGCCCATGCGAAACTAAAATATAATCTGCTTCGATTTTTTCAACATCAATATCTTTTGCTAAGTCATTCGGAGTAATAAATGGGTCAAAAAGTAATTTCTTGCCCCCCATTTCAATACCGAAGCAAGATTGTCCGTAATAAATAATTTTCATAACAAATGCTTTTCGTCCATCACTAAAATGAGGTAAATAGATTTATTAGACTTTATGAATTTAACAAACCGGCTATCATTGCTTTACCTTCCATTAACGATAAGTGGGTTTTCTTTTAAAATGATGCCGAAGGTACGATTTTTTAAAAATAAAAAAAGCCCCTCACTAAAAATTCAGTGAGAGGCCATCCCAAAAACCAATTATTAAAGGACATCTATTCTTTTGATTCATTCAATTGGAGTAATTCTTTTAATTAACTCGATTGTAAGTGCCGCGTAATTCTCGCTTTAGAATAGAATTTAGCAAAAGGGGTTGTATCAAAAGTCTTCTGGCCGAACGCACCCCGAAACATTTTTTTTTTAGACGAAGCAAAAACCTTATTTTTTCTTGAAAAAAATTAAGGTTTTTACTTCCTCTTTAGGTTTTAATTTTTCTCTTATCGAGAAAATTTGCCTTATGATATAGCCCCGAGTAGAGGCTTAGGAAACAATCGAGTTA
>CAYUNA010000135.1:0-9308 GCA_964445895.1 uncultured Saprospiraceae bacterium
AAAATTGCTTCTCCCTTGAGAATCCCCTCGTGGCGGTTCGGATATTAGACAATGAGCTAAAGATTTTCGCCACGAAATATACAAAGTGCGTAACATCAGGTTATTAATTGTTTTTTTATAAATACAAGACTTATTATTTCACCGTTACTAAGTCGAGATGTGCATACTGCATACTGTAGGTAATAAATAAGATGTAAAATTAATAAATTAAAAAAACGAAATGCAATAGCCACGAAAAACTACCTCAAAAGTCACCTGTTTTCTTAAAATATTTTGATTTTCTTAACAATTGGTCGAGATTCTTCTTGGATTTGCCGAGGAAAATGGAATTTCATCGGCAAATCCTGCTCTTTTGTAGTATTCAAATCAACAATTAGAAACAACTTTTAAAATGACTTTAAATAATTATGTCCGGGTACTTAATATAAAAGAAGTTTCATAAAGTCTATTGATTGGCACAAGTTTTTTCGCTCAACAATTCACCTTGTTTAGCCCTGAAAACCAATTTTTGAAATATTAGGAACGTGAATTTATTTAATTCACGTTTCTTAGGAATAAACAAATAATTCTCTAAAGTTTTTTTTAACCCTAATTTTTAACCCTCAAAACCAAATATATTTAAACCCTTAAAATTTGAACACTATGCTATTAATATTCGCCACAGTCATTTTTATATATGTCGTTAACGAATACTTGAAAAGCATCAATGCTTCAAGTGTTCGGGAAACCCTGAAACGACGCAATAGACAAATAACCAAATGGTTTAATTAATCTCAAAGTACAACCAATTTAACCCAAAAGGACGGTCCCAAAAAACACTTTTTTAGAATTTCCGAAGTTTTTATTGACAATTGTGGTGTCACAAGCAGTAGGGAAAAACTTCGGAAGTTCACCCTTTTTTACTACATTTAAGCCCTGAAAACGAGGCGGCTTTAGCCGCCGAGCAAAACGTAAAGAAAGTTTTTACACACTGTATTAACCACTAACCATTAAAAATTATGTACGAATTATTTCAAGCAGCTTTATCACCTCCCAACATTATATATTCGGTGCTTTTATGCGTCGTTTTATTGTATTGGTTGTCTGTGATTATTGGCGCATTGGACATTAGTTCCTTTGATTTTGACATAGATATGGATGTGGATGTAGACGTTGATGCTGATGTGGACGCGGGAAGTAGTGGTTGGTTTGCGGGAGCGTTACATTTCTTCAATTTTGGACGATTGCCATTTATGGTTGTCTTTAGTTTTTTGATATTAGGAATGTGGAGTTTATCGATTTTGGGCAATCATTATTTAGGACAAGGGTCTATGATATTTCCATTTGTGATGTTCATTCCGATGCTGTTTGTCAGTCTGGTTTTGACCAAAATTATCACTACGCCTTTAGTCCCGATTTTTGACAGTTTGGACAAAGGCGTTGAAGCAGTCGATTATTTAGGCTTGACCTGTAAACTGCTATTACCAGCAACGACGATGCAAATGGGACAAGCTGAAGTCATCTACAATGACAATCCATTATTGATTAACGTGAAAGTATCAGAAATGGAGAAAACGCCCGTTTTGAAAGGAGAAAAAGCCTTAATCGTAGGGCGGTCTTCAGATGAGCGTTATTTTTTAATTGAAAAAATTTAATTAGATATGAATTATACTTTTGAAATCCCTGATGGGAGTTGGATGCCTATAATTTTTACGGTGATTATTTGTCTTGTGTTAGTCGCTTGGATTAAGACACTGATAGAAATTGTTAACCACGAATACAGTGGACACCATAAAATTGTCTGGCTAGGACTGGTTGCTGTGATGCCGTTGATTGGGATGGTTTTGTATTATGCTTTAGGGCGCAATTACATCATCGGCAATCGAGGACAGTCGGATACATGGATATACCAAGAAGATGAATTTGTCTAACATTTAAAAATCAATAATCATGGATACGTTACCGTTTGTGCATTTAGCTTTAGCCCCGTTGGTATTGGTTGTTTTTCTGCTTTTCAAGAAAAAGCCACCTAAGGAAAGAAACATCGTTTACGGGTATCGGACACCTGCGTCTATGCGCAATCAAGATACCTGGAAGGAAGCGAACGAGTACTCTGCAAAATGGGGTGTTCGATTAGTGTGGGGCGTGCTGGGCTTTATCCAGATTCCAACTTTTCTTTTTATGAAAATGGAAGAATCTATTATGATTTCATCGGGCGCGTTAGTCGTCGCAGTAGTAGCGGTGATTATCATGACAGAAATACGGTTACGAAAAGTATTTAACGGTAGAGGAGAATGGAAAGAGGATATGGTGTGAAATGCTTTTTTTAACTGAATAAAAAATACAAAAATCTCTAAGACTTTTGTTGCTTTAAAAATACAAAAGTCTTAAAGACTTTTGTATTCTATCAACATCGTAATCAACGTATTATGAACCTCATACTCCACATTCTTTTTGCTTTAAAATTGCTGAAGTTATCTGTTGAAAATGTCCAAACGTGGGCAAAACAGCGGAATGTTTTAAAACTAATTTTTAAAAAATACAAAAGTCTTAGAGACTTTTGTATTCTACTTCCCAATAATAACGTCAAAAGTGTTTACAATGAACCCAAAATGCTGTTTGATAAAACGAAGTTGAAAACCTTGACGAAGATAAAGAAAAATTTGGCAAGGAGAATGCCGAGAATCGGACGAACTTAGAACTTAACGTAACAACTTTTAAATAAAATTTTTAAACTCTAAAATCAAAAAATTATGCTGGAAAATATGGGAATTGTAGTGCTTATCGTAGCAGTAGTCCTCATTTTTGGATTACTCGTCATGATTGCATCTTTTTACAAAAAAGTAGCGCAGGGTCAAGCCCTTGTTAGGACGGGGGCAGGAGGAACAAAAGTCGCTTTTGATAGTGGAATGTTGGTTGTTCCTATCGCACATATGGTTGAAACGATGGATTTATCTGTCAAAACCATCGAGATTGCTCGCTTGAAAGGTGAAGGCTTGATTTGTAAAGATAATTTGCGGGCTGACATAAAAGTAGTCTTTTTTGTAAGAGTCAATCAGGAAGCTGGTGATATCAGAAAAGTCGCTCAAACGATTGGTACAGAGCGCGCTTCCGACCCAGAAGTTTTGCATAAGTTATTCGAAGCGAAGTTTTCGGAAGCTTTAAAAACGGTTGGAAAGCGTTTCGAATTTGTCGAATTGTACGACAACCGCGATAAGTTCAAACAAGAAATCATCGACACCATCGGTTCAGATTTGAATGGCTATGTATTGGATGATGCAGCGATTGATTTCTTAGAGCAAACGGATATTGAATACTTAAAAGTAGACAACATCCTCGATTCTGAAGGTATCAAAAAAATCACGGAACTCACGGCAACCCAAAAAATTAAAGCCAACTTCATCCGCCGTGAAGAAGAAAAGACCATCACCGAGCAAGACGTAGAAGCACGCGAAGCCATTCTCGAATATCAGCGACAATTGGCTGAAAAAGAGGAACGTCAAAAGCGAGAAATTGCGAATATTCAAGCGCGGGAGAACGCAGAAATTGCTAAAATTAACGAAGAAGAAAGATTGCGTTCAGAAACGGTACGCATCCGCACGGAGGAAGAGTTGGCAATCCAGGAGGAGAACAAACAACGGCAAGTTATCGTTGCTTTGAAAAACAAGGAACGAACGGAAGCAGTTGAGAATGAGCGTGTTGAAAAAGACCGATTGCTCGAACAGACGGAACGCGAACGCATCGTGACGCTCGCAGAAATCGAGAAAGAGCGCGCTATTGAAGTGGAGAGAAAGAACATTCAAGATGTGATTCGGGAGCGAGTCATGGTAGAGAAAAAAACCGTTGAAGAAGAAGAGAAAATCAAAGATACTCGCGAAATTGCAACAGCAAATCGAGCGAAATCTGTGAAAATCATTCATGCCGAAGAGGTCGGGGAATCTACTATCATTGAGCAGCAAAATTTAGCGGAAGCGCAAAAAATCGCTGCCGAAATCAATGCACAAAAACTATTAATTGATGCCGAAGCTGCTAAGAATGCAGCCGAAAAAGATGCGGAAGCTCGGAAGATTAAAGCCGAAGCGAAAGCAGCAGAGGAAGCAACTTTGGGACTATCGGAAGCGCAAGTGACCGAAGCCAAAGCGCAGGCAAAAGAAATGGAAGGTATCGCCGAAGCAAACGTCATCGAAAAGAAAGCGAACGCTGAAGCGAAAGGAATTGCTATCAAAGCGGAAGCAGAACACAAGCGTGGATTGCTACAAGCTGAGGTGACGCAAAGCCAGGGATTGGCGGAAGCGAAGGTGACTGCCGAGCAGGGAGCGTCGGAAGCGCAAGCATTGCAAGACAAGTTGATTGCAGAAGCCAAAGGAGTCGAAGAGAAAGCGATTGCGATGAAGAAATTGGATGGCGTAGGCAAAGACCACGAAGAGTTCAAACTCCGATTGGAGATGGACAAAGCGGTTAAATTGGCTGCAATTCAAGTGGAAGAAGCGATTGCAAAAGCTCAGGCAGAAGCATTGGGTGAGGCATTCAAATCTGCGAATATTGATTTGGTCGGTGGCGAGCAAACCTTTATTCAAAACGTAATGAATGCAGTAGGTCGCGGCAAAACGATTGATAGAATGGTCAACAACAGCGATGTTTTGCATGAAGTAAAACACTCCATGTTAGGTGATGGTTCGAGTAACGGCAACGGCGGTTTGTTTTCCAAAATCAAAACGGTCATCAACCAATCTGGCGTAACGTCAGAGGATGTTAAAAACCTGACTTTGGCGGCTCTTTTGCTCAAAGTATACAACAAATCAAGCGATGAAAACCGAGGGTTGATTAGCGATTTGATGAGTACTGTGAAGCAATTGGGTATTGGAGAGCAGAAAGCAGAAGGAATACTATAAACGACGCACGGTTGACGGCGTTTGGCTCGCGGAGCGCTGAGAAAGTTTAAAGATTTCTGTTTTATAATTTGATAGCGCAATTTTCTGAGAAGGAGATTGCGCTATTCTTTTTTTTATCATAAAATCACACTCGAATATAAATTTTGCGTTTGTCCATCCACCAACCCACAATCCAACAAATCAGCATATATATCAACGCAAAAACAAACGATGACCAATATTCGGGTAGCCATGTAAAACCATTTTTGTAAATCATCGAAAATAGCGATTCTTCCCCATTTGGACGAATAAAAAGTAGCGTGATTAGCAAGTATTCTGAAAAGAGATACAACATGAGTGGATTCTTTCCAAAAACCTCAAAAAAGCGGAAATTCATCGCTGGTTTTTTAATATCAATTGCATAAATAAGGGCAGATAAAATGGCTAAATTCAGTCCGATTGTAAGCAATACATAAGTGCTTGTCCATAGCTTTTTATTGATTGGAAATAGATAATTCCAGAAGTGCGCAATTGCCATCAAAACACCACCAACTAAGAGCGTTTTTGCAATTTTTTGATACTCATCTACCTGATTGTCAAGAAGATAGCGACCTGCTAAATACCCGCCAATCGCATTAACAATCGCTGGAAAAGTACTCAATAGACCTTCTGGGTCGAAAGGAATTCCGTCGCCGCCATACAAATGGTTTTTACCAAAAAGGAACAAATCTAACTTCCGAACTGCATTATTTTCTAAGGTATAATCACCGAATCCCCAAAGTACCAACCAATAGCCAATTAACAACATTACGGAAGCATAAATTAGTTGTTTTTTATTCAGAAAATAAACCATAAATGCCGCAAAGCCATAGCACAAACCAATGCGCTGTAAGACACCCCAAATTCGTGTTTCACCAATGGTTTTGACAACAATTTCATTATCAGGTGTCCATTTCATAAAGGGAAACCAATACATGAGATAGCCCAATAAAAAAATAATGAATGTCCGTTTTAAAACTTTAACAGCAACTTTGGGAAAAGGGAGCGTATCCCACTTTTTTTGTACAAAAGCGAGCGACGTTCCGACCGCAAAAAGGAAGGACGGGAAAACCAAATCGGTAAATGTAAATCCATGCCAATTGGCGTGCAATAGCGGCGCGAAGGTTTTACCCCAATCGCCTGGCGTGTTGACGATAATCATTAAGCAGACCGTCATGCCGCGAAATACGTCAAGGGCTTTAAATCTTTTCATGGCTGAATGTTTTGTTTTGAATGACTAAAGGTAGAAAATGTTTGGAGTTTTTGTTATCTTTCCAGCGAAAATATCTGAACATCTAATTTCAAAATATCCGTTGATATGACCAATAATTCCCGACGTACTGCCTTGAAAAACTTAACTCTTGCCCTCGGAGCATTGACCGTTCCTGTAACTTCTTGGGGAGCGACGACAGAAGGCATCCCCATGATTTTACCAGAGAAAAATCGACATCCTAAACCTGTAAAATCAGTCACAGCTATCACGCTTGGTGCAGGCAATCGAGGCAATGTCTACGGTGATTATGCGGTCAAATATCCCGATGAATTAGATATTGTGGGCGTCGCTGAACCGATTGATATTCGTAGAAAACGCTACATGGACAAACATGGAATTGCTGCAAAAAATGCTTTTTTGACGTGGGAAGATGTATTTAAAGTTCCCAAATTTGCAGATGCGATTTTGATAACAACGCCTGATGATTTGCATTACGGGCCATGTATGGAAGCCTTGCAGATGGGGTATGATATTTTATTGGAAAAACCAATTTCTCCATCCGAACAAGAATGCCGGGATATTTTGGAGTTATCGAAAAAAACAGGGCGGATTGTAGCGGTTTGCCATGTGCTGCGATACGCGCCATATTTTGTCAAACTGCGAGAAATTATTCAATCAGGTGCACTCGGAAAAGTGGTGAGTATGCAGCATTTTGAACCGATTGAACACATTCACATGTCACATTCTTATGTACGCGGAAATTGGCACAATTCTGTTCAAACTGCCCCAATCATTTTAGCAAAATCCTGCCATGACTTAGACATCATCAAATGGATGTTGGGTAAAAACTGTACTAACATACAAGCCTTTGGGTCGTTGTCATGGTTTA
Source organism: uncultured Saprospiraceae bacterium (assembly GCA_964445895.1). Lineage (GTDB taxonomy): Bacteria > Bacteroidota > Bacteroidia > Chitinophagales > Saprospiraceae > CAYUNA01. The sequence continues at coordinate 6,992 of CAYUNA010000135.1, forward strand.
CCGAAAAAAATGCACCTGAAGGCAGTACGGCGCGCTGTATGGATGGATGTGCGCACGAGTCGAATTGTCCATATTCTGCCTTGAAAATTTATTATCGAGACCGTCAGCGTACCTATGTTTTTGATTTGCCAGAAGATAAATTGAAGCACGGAGAAGCTATTTTAGAGTATTTGAAAACGACGAATTATGGGCGATGTGTTTATAAAATGGAGAATGATCAACCCGACCACTATACCTGCAATATGCTGTTTGAAGACGACGTGACCGCGAGCTTTAGTATGGAGGCATTTACGTCGTATCACGGGCGTCGGACACGGATTATGGGAAGTCTTGGTGATGTAGTTGGCGATATGCAGCAATTTGTCCATACCGATTTTTTGACCGGCGAAAAGACGGAGTGGTCGCAAGAATCAGATGGGCATGGCGGCGGTGATTGGCGATTGGTATCGGATTGGATTCAGGCGGTATCGAAGCAGGATTCGTCATTGTTGACTTCGACGATTCAAGCGTCTATTGAGAGCCATATTATGGGATTTTCGGCAGAAGTAAGTCGAAAGGAGAAGAAAGTGGTGTCTGTTGATGTATAGAATTAAAAGTTAATTTTCGATATAAATTAGGGGAAGTTCCTGATTTTACTGTATTTTTAAGCTAGGGAGTAGTAGGTTTTGCCTGAAAAAAATAAAACCCTGATAGTCAGTGTTTTGTAAAATAGCTCATTTGATTCGATAAAAATTATTTTTGATAATAGGAACTATTTTTTGCAAGTTCAATAGCGATGCTCTGTCCGCCCGCACCACGGATTTTTTTTTCAGAGGCAGTCATTTTGATTTTTTATCAAAAAATCAAAATGACTGCCTCTATAACTAGAAATCCCGTGGTGCGGACGGACAAAAACTAGATAATGAACTGTATTTCGAGTTCTCCAAATTTTCATATAGTGATTTTTATTATTTGCCAGGTCAAGTGAAAACAGCTAATTGTTAAAGTTTTATATAGTAAAACAGCAAACACAAAATTTACCGTTTTAAAAATCAAATACCTTTACTCAAATATTATGGTGCACCGTCGACCTTCTACCGTTGACCGTCCACCGTTTAAACGCTATCTGTTATGAAAAAAATAATTTTACCAGTCATTGCATTGTGCATCGTTATTGGATTCTCTTCTTGTTTGAAAGACAATGTAGATTCTCAAATCAAACATTATACGGACGCAGAATATCAAAAAATCACAGAGGTTTTAGATTTGCCACAAGAACCACTGGATTATTCTTTGGTGATTCCCGGCAATTTGGGCGGCAATTCCTTCGCCAATCAAGTCAACAATGATATGGCAACGTTAGGACGGGTGCTTTTTTACGATACCAATTTATCGGCAAACCATACAACTTCCTGTGGGTCTTGCCACGAAGCAGACAAAGCATTTGCGGATGGACGAGCTTCGAGTGAGGGCTTTGATGGAGAACAAACGCCACGTAACTCCATGGCATTGGGGGCAGTCGTGAATTTTCAGTCTTCTTATGGCGGCGGCACGACGGGAGTGATTGGTCAAAATGCAGGTTTTTTCTGGGACGACCGAGTATTTTCAGTAGCAGAACAATCGGAAGAGACAATTCAAAACCCAATTGAAATGGGGATGGATTTTGCTGAATTGACGAGCAGGATTGAAAATTTAGATTATTACGATGTGTTATTTGACAAGGCTTTTCCATCTAATCAAAATTTCGGGTTATCTAAAAAGGGTCAAATCCTACATGCGCTTCAAACTTTTGTAAATTCAATCGCGACTTTTGATTCAAAATTTGATAGAGGACTGGGCGGTAGTCATACGGCAACGCCAGAATTTGCCAATTTTACCAGCCAAGAAAATTTAGGTAAAACCTTATTTAATAACAACTGCGCAAGTTGTCACGGTAGCAAAATTTCAACTACCGTTCGAACGATTGCCAATAATGGTCTGGATGAAGTTTCAACAGATAAAGGAGTCGGGGCTATTACGAATAATCAAAACCAAATGGGGGTTTTCAAAGTGCCTATGTTGCGGAATGTAGAATTAACACAGCCCTACATGCATGATGGTCGATTTGAGACTTTGGAGGATGTCATCGAGCATTATTCTTCTAACATTCAAGCGCACCCAAATTTGGCGTTGGAGTTGAGAGATTCATTGACTGGAGAACCTAAACAAATGAATTTTGATGCAACCGAAAAAGCGGCTTTGGTAGCGTTTTTGAAAACATTGACAGATGTAGAATCGTTGACGCAGGAGAAGTATTTAGACCCATTTAAATAGGAGAAAGTAAGAGTAGGTTTTAAAT
>CAYUNA010000136.1:0-9257 GCA_964445895.1 uncultured Saprospiraceae bacterium
TTGTACCCCCGGGGGGAATCGAACCCCCACTCCCGAAGGAACTGGATTTTGAATCCAGCGCGTCTACCAATTCCGCCACAGAGGCAGGGCTTTAATTAGGAAAATTTGGTAGTTCCTCCACTTCAATCATAATGATAAAAATGAGGGATTTTCCTAAGCGGACGCAAATTTAGAAAGATTTTTAAATATGCGCAACAAATAACGTCTTTTTTTAAAAAAAAGTTTCATTTTTTTTAAATCTTCTGCATTATCAGCTGTATTGTCGTAGTTTTCAATAATGTCTTCAACAGATTTAAATAATTGATTGTCAAGTTCTTCGACAGCCTTTTTTGTGTTTTGAAAAGTCGCTTCATCAAAGTCAAATTCCAACTCCATAATTCCCTCATTAATCTCCATCATTTCCATTAAAAAATCTTGGGGAATGCTGTTTTGACCTTCTTCTTCTAAAACGCCTTTTAAATCAAGAACATACTTCATTCGCTTATCGAAATCCGTTAAAGTTTGATAGGCTTCGTTGTTGAGAGTCGACAATTCTAAAATCTCTGCTTGCTTCTCCTCTGATTCTAAAGTGAAAAAATCTGGATGATATTCTTTACTTTTCTTATAAAAAATTTTCTTTAATTCAGACGCATCAACTTTAAAAGAGACGGGGATATTGTAAAACTGAAAATAATTCACTTATAAATGTTTAGGATAAAGTTAATTACTACGTGGCACTTTGTATATTTCATGGCGAACATCTTTAACTCATTATTTAATATCCGAACCGCCACGATGGGTTGCTAACAACTGTCATTAAAAAAGATTCCGCCAAATATCTAAACCGACTGCATATATCATCAAACAAATCAACACGGCAAAACCCGCATAGCTGGTATATTCTTGAAATTTCTCGTTAGGTTTGCGACCTGCCACGATTTCATATAGCAAGAACATGACGTGTCCACCATCTAACATTGGAATAGGTAAAATATTGATAAAACCCAAAATCAAGGACAATGCAGCCGTCAATTCCCAAAACCGTTGCCAAATCCAGGTTCCGCCAAACTGTTTTCCAATGGTCAAAAAGCTACCGAGATTATCTTTTGCTTTTAGTTCACCCGAAAACATTTTACCAAAGGCTTTGATTTGAGTAGTCAAAAAACCGATACTTCTATCCCATGCAATAGGAATAGATTCACCTAAGCCGTAGGTTTCTGTTTCTGTCTCTAATGGCACAACCGCAGCCCCGATTAACCCTTGTTTTGAGGTATTAAATTTGAATCCCAATGTATCATTTCCGCGTTCTACCTCAACAGTCACTTCTTGTTCAGGCTTCATATCTTTACCTCGAATTTTCTTACTAAAGTCATGGAAATAAGGCGTTGGTGTTCCATTCAAGGTCAAAATTTTATCCCCAGGTTGAATGCCAGCAGCTTTTGCAGGACTTTTATCTGGAAACTCATCTGCCACAACAAATGGAAAACGAGCTGCATACAAGGTCGCACCATTATTTTCATATTTTGACAAATCACCTGCCAACTCATCACTAATTGTCAACGTTTTTTTCTGCCCATTCCGTTGTACAGTCAGACTTCTTGCGCCGTTGATAATGATTTCAATTTTGGCTTTACTTGCACTCAATTTATCCATTTCTACATCACCAACTGCCAGTGGGAGGTCACCATCCTGAAGTCCAATCACTTGACCAAGAGAATCTGTCACGACTCCGTATTTTGCAGCATTTTGAGTTGGCAAATATTCGCTGCCATAAGTCCAGGTCAGCATCCAATAAATTAAAAATCCAAGGATAAAATTGACCGTCACCCCTCCAACCATTACAATTAGTCGCTGCCACGCAGGCTTTGCACGAAACTCCCATTCTTCTGGTTCTGCTTCGAGTTGTTCGGTATCAAAACTCTCGTCCATCATCCCCGCAATTTTTACATAACCACCCAGCGGTAACCAGCCTACACCATACTCTGTTCCTTTATATTCTGTTTTAAAAATTTCAAAATAAGGGTCAAAAAACAGGTAAAACTTCTCCACTTTCATCCCAAACCATTTTGCTGGAAAGAAGTGTCCCATTTCGTGTAAAACAACTAAAATTGACAAACTCAAAATGAGTTGCCCTGCCATCACTAAAATATCCATTTAAAATAATTTTTGAGGAGTCAGGAGTCAGGGGTCAGGAGTCAGAAAGCTGAATTTTGCCTCTGACCCCTGATTCCTGACTCCTGACTCCTTTTTTAAAAACAGCCGCAAATGTACTCTCTTAAAAGCGAATTTGGTAACAAAAATTCGATTAGTCGTCAGATTTAATAGTTCAATAACGGCTTTTTTTGAAATATGCCTACATTTGCAGCTATGCAATTGTTTTATGTTACAAATATCAACGGCGAGTTTGCCCATTTCGACGAAATAGAGGCGCGCCACTGCGTACAGGTTTTACGTAAAAAAGAGGGTGATTTCGTTCATTTCATTGATGGTAAGGGCGGCTTTTATAAGGGCGAAATTGATGAAACGGGTAAAAAAAAGTGCGTTGTTAAAATTTTAGACCACCAACCTGATTTCGCTAAGCGTAATTTTCATCTTCACATTGCTATTGCCCCGACTAAAAACATCGCTCGCTTAGAATGGTTTTTGGAAAAGACGACAGAAATCGGTATTGACGAAATCACACCTATATTATGTGACCATTCTGAACGAACTAAAATTCGTTTAGATAGATTACAAAAAGTGTTAATTTCTGCGATGAAACAGTCGTTAAAAGCAAAATTGCCGAAACTGAATGAACCACAAAAGTTAGATGCTTTTATTAAGCAAATTGATAAAGATAATCAGGAATTATACATTGCCCATTGTGCAGATGGTGAAAAAAATGACTTGAAGCACAACTACCAAAAAGGAAAAAACGTTCTGGTACTAATTGGTCCTGAAGGTGATTTCTCGAATAGGGAAATTCAACTGGCTTTTGAGCATGATTTTAGCAGTATTACCCTTGGCGAAAGTCGATTGCGAACGGAAACAGCAGGAATTGTTGCTTGTACTTATTTGAATTTTATGAACTAAAAGGGTGGATGGTTGACGGTAATATACGGTTGACAGAGACACTGGAAAAAATACTTTTTTATGCGAATGTTATTAGCTTTTTCAACAGTTATTTTACTGGCTTTTTCGACACCAAATCCATCTTTACAAATGGGATTGCTAAAGTATAGTGGCGGTGGCGATTGGTATGCAAATCCAACAGCTTTGCCTAATTTAGCTACTTTCTGTAATGAAAAATTGGGAACAAACTTCGATACTGATTATGCGGAAGTCGAAGTCGGTAGTGCCGAACTGTTCAATCATCCCTGGCTGCACATGACAGGGCATGGAAATGTAGTTTTTTCGGATGCGGAAGCTGAAAATTTACGCAATTATCTAATTGGAGGTGGCTTCTTACACATTGACGATAATTATGGAATGGACCCCTATGTACGTCCTGCGATGAAGAAAGTTTTTCCAGAGTTGAATTTTACAGAATTGCCGTTTGAACATGAGATTTATCATCAAAAATTTGACTTTAAAAATGGCTTACCCAAAGTCCATAAGCACGATGAAAAACCGCCCGTTGGCTTGGGTTTGATATGGGAAGGTCGCTTGGTTTGCTTTTACTCTGTTGAGTCTGATTTGGGCGATGGTTGGGAAGACCAGGATGTGCATAAAGACCCAGAAGAGTTGCGTCAAAAAGCTTTGCAAATGGGAGCAAATATTGTTCAGTATTCTTTTCAGCAGTAGATTGAATACAGTGTGTAAAAAGTTTCTTCAAAAAAACAATACGCGTTGATTGCGGCATTGCGGGTGGGGATATTGAGGGATAAAAAGCGTGTGCAAAAACGCTTTTTATCCCTCAATAACCCCTTTGTGAAAATTTAAATAAACTTCCCCGCTTCTCAACTCTACAAAAACTTACGTCATCACAAAAAAATCAAACGTAAAACGATTTTTAAATGCCTTTACGCTTACTCTTTTTTTTAACACTCTTTATCCCTCTTTCTTCGATTGCTCAATTGGAAAAAGGAGACATCGGCATCTTTGGTGATGTTGATTTTTTTTATAAATATCAAGGTGATTCTGGCCCATTTATCACAACACCACAAGTTAATTTTAGAACGCCTACCATTGATTACTATTTCAAAAATAAGCATGCGATTGGTGGAAGCTTTGCCTATAATAGCTTTAAAATACTGGAGAATAATGAATTTGTGCGGTACCAGCAGTTTCTTTTTAGACCTCATGTCAAATACGGATTAAACGTCAAAAAATTCAATTTTTTTTTATCAGCAAGTGGTCAATATTTCAAACAATCGGTAGGGGAGAGTTCCGCAGTAATTGAGGATTTGTCCATGCGAGTAGGTACTGGTGGACAGTGGTTTTTGTCACGAAATATTTCTTTGGAAATGTGGTTGCAGTATGTCTTGGTTTCTAATAATAGCCCTAATTTGAACCCTGATTTTACCTATACCTTTGGGTTGAAATTTTACAATAAATCTTACGAAAAAATTCACCTCAACCGAGAGTTGTATGATTATTACTTGGATGAATACAATATTCGACTGGGTTTTAATAGTCGTGGTTTTCAGACAATCAATATTATTGCAGGTCTTGACGCGCCTTTGTTTTCCCGATTTGATTTTTCTTATCAAAATTTCTTTCGAGACTACTTTGTTTTTTATACCGACTATCGCTGGCAAAATGATTTTGAACAAAATGTTGATGCTATTCGGCTACCTGGTTATCGATTGAAATTTGGTTTTGAAACCTACTTTCCCATCACCAACCAATTTTATTTTAACATTAAATCGGGTTTGGTTTCAACGAATGTAGATGCATTTTTTACGACCTTAGCAGAAAATAGTTTCGGGGCAGATTTGGGTGGCAGTTTCATTTATTTCTTTCCAAAACGGGCAGTACTTAAAACGGGTTTTGACTGGCAAGCTACGGCGAGTGGTCGATTTGAGGCAACTTACCAAAGTTTAATGCCTTACGTAGGATTGGAATATTTTCTAAATGAAACAGTAAGTATTGAACCACAGTTGCGGCATATTACCTTTCGGGCAGAGGAAGAAATTCGAACACAACAAATATTTGATGTCGTAAAAACATCTTCTTCCTCTTTTGTTTTTGAGTTGAAATTTCGGACCTTAATTTATCGCAGCAGCGGAATATTTCAAAAAGAAAAATTATGACCGTAAATAAGACGCCCCATTCACATCAATAATTCCACCTGTCAAAAATGCTGCACCATCTGCCGCAAAATACATGATCGCCTGGGCGACTTCTTCGGGTGTCGCCACACGACCCAGTGGACTTTGATTTCGAATCGCCTCACCTTCCTGACTATCCAAAAATTGCCGCGCCATATCTGTCTCTACGTATCCGGGCGCAACCACACCGACACATATATTATGTCGCCCTAATTCTCGCGCCAGGGATTGACTCAATGAATTTAAGCCGGCTTTGCTTGCACCATACGCGGTATATTCGGGTTCGCCACGAAAAGCCCCACGGGAAGAGATATTAATGATGCGTCCACCGCCTGCTTTCGCCATGTGTTTGGCTACACAAAAGCAAACATTTGCTGGCCCCATCAGGTTAACGTCGAGTGTTTTTTGCCAGCTTTCCTGCCATTTTTCAAAACTGGTTTTTAGCACAGGATGCTCTCGATAAATGCCCGCATTATTAACAACAATATCGATTTTTCCAAACTCTCCAATCACCGTATCCACTAAGTCCAAAACAGCAGCGGGATTTCCAATATCCGCTTTTGCTGCAAAATGCCCATCACCTTCCAACATATTAATCGTCTCTCTTGCCGCCCGACTATTTGATTTAAAATTAATCGCAACTTGCGCACCTCTTTCTGCAAAAGCGATAGCGGTCGCTTTCCCGATACCCCGCGAACCACCTGTAATCAATACTGTTTTGTTGGTAAAATCCATTTTGTTATGAATAATTAATAATGAAGAGTAAGTACCGTGTGTAAAAAGTTTCTTTGCATTTAAAACAAAAGGAGTTTAAGGATGAAAAATTGCAATTTTCTTCCTCCTGAAAAACCAAAGAAACTTATTTTACCTAGTATTTAAAGAATTTTCAAACAAAAAAAAGTGGTCAAATCCTCAGAATCAACCACTTTTTTTATATCAAAAACAATCTGTAAAAACTACACATTGTTCGTCCTCAATTAAATTTAAACGTCCATTTTATTAAACGTATCAATTACTGCCCGAACGTGAGCTGCAGACTCTTTCAACAATTTCGTTTCATCGTCGTTCAAATCAAGTTCGATGATTTTTTCGATACCGTTTTCGCCTAATTTCACAGGTACACCTAAGAAAATGTCATCCAACCCATACTCACCGCTCAAGTGTGCACAACATGGGAAAATTCTTTGCTCATCTCTAACAATAGTTTCCACCATTTGAGCCGCAGCTGCACCTGGCGCATACCACGCAGAGGTTCCCATCAAACCAACCAATTCTCCACCGCCTTTTTTCGTACGTTGAACAATAGCATCCAAATCCTTTTCACTAATCAGCTCTAAAACTGGAATACCAGAAACGGTTGTATATCGAGGTAATGGCACCATTGTATCACCATGTCCTCCCATCAAAACTGCTTGAATATCTTTCGGAGATACATTCAAAGCAGTTGCCAAAAATGCACGATATCGAGCCGTATCCAAAATACCAGCCATACCAAATACGCGAGTAGAAGGCAAACCAGACGCTCGGTGAGCCGCCAAAGTCATTACGTCCAAAGGATTAGAAACGACAATGATGATTGGATTTTTAGAGTGTTGCATGATGCTCTTCGTTACTGACGCAACGATTTTTGCATTCGTAGAAATCAAATCATCACGAGACATACCCGGACGACGAGGAATACCTGCCGTAATCACTACGATGTCTGAGTTAGCAGTATCTGCATAATCGTCTGTACCTTTCAAGGTTGTACTGTAATAATCAATAGAAGCTTGTTGCCAGGTATCAAGTGCTTTTCCTTTTGCGAAATCGCCTTTTAAATCAAGTAAGACTACTTCTTTTACTATGTCTTTGTGGGCTAAAACATTTGCGCAGGTTGCTCCAACGTTTCCTGCTCCAACTACGGTTACTTTTGCCATGAATAATGATATTTTTTTTGGAAAAATTTGGTGGACATTTCAATAGTTATCAAACTTATTAGTTGATGGAAATGGATTTACTAAATTTTTCCCATCAACTAATCACGCATTTTACCTAGTTTGAAATGTATCACTTTTAAAATAGGTTCAAAGAATGATTGGGTTTTGAAATAAGCAGAACGTGTATGTGTTGCTACTAAGAGTGTTTTTTCAAAACCCTAATTTTCGGGCGCAAATGTAGCATTTTTTTAACTTATTTCGTCAATTAGGTTCTGCAATTGACAAAAGTAATGTCGAAAATCTGTGGTTTTTTTTGCTAACTTTGCCCAAAAGGTGAAATTTTGTTGGGAAACCGACTTTTTCACTCATTCGATTAATCAAAATGAAACTCTATACTTCGTTTAATGGTTTTCATTACGATTAGTAAAACGTCTAATTCTAAGAAACTGCTTTTAAAACAGTTTTTAAGGAAAACGAAAAAATAACTATCGCTTCTTGATAGAATATCAATTTAATTTCGCATTCCTAAACAAATTTCAATTTTAACGTATTTCAACATGAAAAAAAATATTGCGTATCTACTAGCTTTCTTATTTATTATCACAATTAGTGATGCAGTGATGGGACAAGCACACAAAAACTGCGGCATGAAAGCCGAAGATTTAGCAGAGGTAAAAAGACAAATGTTGGAGAATCGCCGAGAGATGGCGAATTTTGTTCCCACTCGAAGTAACGTCGTCACCTACGTTCCCATTAGATGGCATTTGGTAGCGGATGCGAGTGGCGATGGTCGAGCAAATGAGCGCCAGGCCTTGCAAGCTTTATGTAACTTGAATACGAACTACGAAGATCAGGAAGTACAATTTTACATCGAAGAGTTTAATTACATTAATAATAACACAATTTATAACAATCCTGATGGTTTTTCGGGTGCGATTAATTTGTCTGCCAATATGACTTACGATGCAGTGAATATTTTCGTTGTTGGTCCTGAAGTTGGTGTTGACCCTAATAATCCAGGTAGTGTTGTACAAGCCTATTATCAACCACCAGCAGGAGCAGGTGGCGGACGGGATTGGATTGTTTGTAATAAAACTTACTTAACTGATGAATATGTATTGACGCATGAAGTAGGACACTTTTTGAGTTTACCACATCCATTCTCTGGTTGGGATTTCACACCTTGGGATCCAGATGTACATGGCAATCCAGTTACTTTTTCGAATGCACCAGATGGTGGTACGGTAGAACGGGTAAATGGGAGCAACTGCAACACCGCTGGAGATGGAATTTGCGATACACCTGCGGATTACAACTTTGGACTAACTTATAGTAGTAGTAACTGTAATTATAATGGAAATGCCCGTGATGCCAATAACGAATTGTTGACACCATTGGAAGAAAATGTGATGAACTATTTTGGTTGCAATACTCAGACTTTTACGGATGGGCAAAAAGCAGAAGTTCAGAATAGTTTGAATAGTAGTAATCGTAATTATTGCACACCAGATTATACGCCGGTGACGGATGAAATTACGGGTAATTTAAGTTTAATTTATCCTTCTAATCTGGAGACAACTGATAATTTTAATTATGTAAATTTACAGTGGGAAGCAAAAGACGGTGCGACGCATTATGTAGTAGAAATTGCGGGTGCGCAAATATTTACGATGATTGCCGAATCCAATAATTTGGAATTGACCAATTTGCAGTCAGACGCAACTTATCTTTGGCGGGTTACACCGTTTAATGAGTCTTATGGTTGTGCCAATTCTTCTTCTCAACAACTTTTTAAAACAGGGGAAAACACGACGGCAACGACAGAAGTTCAAGAAATTTCGGAATGGACAGTTGCTCCAAACCCTGTTTCTAATCAAGAGAATATCCGTGTAAGCATCAATGCAAAAGATAACTTTACCGCTGATTTGGTATTGGTGGATTTGACTGGAAAAACAGTTCAAACGATAACCAATCAGATTTTTACAGCTGGAAATGCAGTTGTTGAAATGAGCGTTGCGGATTTGCCTACAGGTATTTACACTTTAGCGATTCAGTCTGATAATGGTATTTCCAATCAGCGAATTGTAGTGACGAAATAACTTTCTGGTAG
>CAYUNA010000137.1:0-9205 GCA_964445895.1 uncultured Saprospiraceae bacterium
CTTAGCGTATTGAGTTGAAAACTGTTTTTAAAACTTGATTTTTCAACTCATTACGCATTAATATATTTCACCATAAATCAAGAACGATACCAAAAAAGTGATTGAAGTCATTTTTTTTAGAAAAAATAAAAAAATTAAGGGCTGAAAAACCCAAGTTCCTCAGCCCTTAAAATAAGACTTAATTGTCTCCCATATCTTAAGTACCCGGACATATTTATTCTACGTTTTTATAGAATAATTATGTCCGAGTACCTAAATCACGCCCTGCGCAATCATCGCATCTGCCACCTTCACAAAACCTGCGATATTCGCCCCTTTCACATAGTCAATATATTTTTTATTCACCCGACCATGTTCTTCACATTGGCTATGAATATCTTTCATAATGCCATGCAATCGCTCATTAACTTCCTCCCGCGACCAAGACAACCGCAGGCTGTTTTGTGACATTTCTAAACCAGAAGTCGCTACTCCGCCAGCATTCGATGCCTTACCAGGGGCATACAAAATTTTTGCCTTTTGATAGACAGCGATGGCTTCATTGGTCGAAGGCATATTGGCGCCTTCTGCAACCAGTGTTACGCCGTTTTTGATTAAAGCTTTTGCTTCCTTTTCATTGATTTCATTTTGAGTCGCACACGGGAAAGCACAATCTGCTTTGTAGCCCCAGGGTTGTCCACCGTCTACATATTTTACGTTGAATTTTTCAGCGTACTCCTTGATGCGCCCTCGCTTGTTGTTTTTCAAATCTTTCACAAATTCTAGCTTCTCCGTCGTGAAACCATCCTTATCATAAACACAGCCCGAAGAGTCCGACATCGTGTGCACTATTGCGCCCAATTCTATTAATTTTTCAACCGTATATTGCGCCACATTTCCAGAACCAGAAACCAAACACTTTTTACCTTCAAACGCTTCGTCGCGGGTCTTCAACATTTCCTGCGCCAGATAAACACAGCCATAGCCAGTCGCTTCTGTGCGAATCAAACTTCCGCCATACTGCAATCCTTTTCCTGTCAAAACGCCTGTATGCTCGTGCCGCAATTTTTTGTATTGTCCAAACATATAGCCGATTTCTCGCCCACCTACTCCAATATCTCCAGCAGGCACATCTGTATCTGGTCCGATGTGTCGCGCCAATTCGGTCATAAATGCTTGACAAAAACGCATCACTTCATTATCAGATTTTCCTTTGGGGTCAAAATCACTGCCTCCTTTTCCCCCGCCCATCGGCAAAGTCGTCAAGCTGTTTTTGAAAGTTTGCTCAAAGCCCAAAAATTTTAAAATGCTTAAATTAACGGAAGGATGAAATCGAAGACCACCCTTGTAAGGGCCAATTGCATTATTGAATTGAATGCGATATGCCTTGTTAACCTGAATTTTTCCAGCATCATCCATCCACGTCACGCGAAAAGTAAAACTGCGGTCAGGTTCGGTCAATCGTTCCAATAAGGAATGCCCTTGATATTTTTTGTTTTTTTCGATGAAAGGAACAACTACTTCAGCAAATTCATGAACTGCCTGATGAAATTCCACTTCGTTTGGGTTACGCTCAATGACGCCCGCCATAAATTTTTTGACATTTTTAGAAGCCATAAGTTGGTTTAATTTACTGCTTCAAATCATTATTGAAGCATAAGTTAGAGCTGAGGGAAGATTATTTTTATCCAAAAAATGTGGTGGTGGATAAAAATCACCAAAATTTGTGACGTCCCAACAGCTATTGATTTATAAAATACTTAGCAAAAATAAATCCGCCGTTTAAATTTTGATAGTTATTTAAAAAAACTGCTTTCTTAAATAACAACTCAAATTTTAAAACGGTTGTCGTTAACCTTAGTTGAGTAAATTTCTTTAATTTATAAGAAGGTCGACAATTTTGCGATTTTCGAGCTTCAAAAACGCACTCCCCCGCGCCTGCGGCACGGGGCGGTGGGGTTCTTGAGGGATAAAAAGCGTTTTTGCAAACGCTTTTTATCCCTCAAACTCCTTTTGAGAACATTTATAGAAAGTTTTTACACACAGTACTTAGTAGTAAGTCAAGCTAATTATGATAAGTTGACTTACTACTTAGTAATTAGCTTTTCTAATTTTTTGATTCTTTGACGATTCCTCTGAAATAAAATTGAAATAGCGGTAAAATCATTTATAATCAGTTTGGCAGCATTTTTAGGATATTACCAAAGAGTACAATATTTTTTTAAGAAAAATCGTATAATAGACTTTATGAATAAGATTTGAGCGGGCTTTAATTTCACTCAACCTCATTCATAAAGTTCAATTAAAAGTCCTTTCCCTCTTTTTTTAATTTTCTAAAACTGAACACCATATGAAAAATTTCTGGCTCATTCTCTTTATTTATTTTCCAATCACTCTCTTTTCACAAGAACAGTTGGGACTCAAACTTGAAAATTACGCTGGCATCAACGGCGTCACGCTTAACCCCGCAAGCAACCTCACAAATCCATTACGCATTGATATTAATCTGGTCGCATTTGGTGCTTTTATAGACAATAATTACTTGTTCATCAAAAATACCAATACACTAGACTTATTGAGAAACGGGGAGGACAGGGATTTTTATAACGCGCCTGATTTTACAGAAAACAACATTCCTCAAGATGGTTATATCGTTGATTATTTCAACGATTCACGCAAGCGACATGCTTCTGTTTTGCTTAATGTAATGGGGCCGTCTTTTGCTTTTAAAATTGGAGACCAACACACCGTCGGGCTTTTTACAGCAGTTAGAGGTGCATTTAGTACGCAAAATATTCCTAATGAATTTAGTTATTACAAATACGAAGATATTCCTTTTAATGAAGAATTTAGCGTCACTCCTTTCTCGGGTGCGGTTGTGGCTTGGTCAGAAATCGGAGTCAATTACGCTTACAAAATCCCAACAGCGGATGGCTTTTTAGGCATTGGTATCAATGCACGATATTTGCAAGGGTACGAAGCTCTTTATTTTGAAAATAATCGTACAGCCGGGTATAGTAAAACCGGTGACAATTTGTTGGCTTTCAATGGCCCACAACTTTCTTTTGGTTATACAACCACTAATTTGGACTTTAACGAAGACCTTTCTTTAGAAAGAAACGGTACAGGATTCGCAGTGGACATCGGCGCAAACTGGGTTTATGGGGAGGATGAAAATAACTACATTTTGAAATTAGGTGCATCGCTGATTGATTTCGGCTATATTAATTTCGATAAAAACTCCCGAGAATTTGGCGTCGAACTAAATATTGAAGTGGATATAGACGGTGACGCTTATGACAACCTTACGGAGGGTGAAGAAATTAGAGAAGCCGTGGGCATTTTTAGTACACAAACGCTTGGAAATCCAGTAGCAGCTTTCAAAAGTCCCAATTTCAGAGCGAATCTTCCCGCTGCTTTTACTTTACAAGCAGATTATTCGATAACCCCCAATGTTTTCGTCAATGGAACTTTGGTTCAGCGGATGCCTTTTAAAAATGTCATTCCACAACGAGGCAATCTGTTAGCAATCACACCCCGTTTTGAACATCGCTGGCTATCTGCATCTTTACCACTCGTTTTATACAATTGGCAAGATTTTAGAATAGGTTTAGCAGCACGGCTTGGTTATTTGATAATCGGGACTGATAATTTAGGTAGCTGGGTAGGAAAATCTGACTATTCTGGTACAGATATTTATGCAGGATTGAAGTTCAATTTAGCGGAGCTCAATTTTGGCGGTGGTAATGCAGGTGGTCGAAAACGTAAGAGAGGACCTAAAGTTAAGTGCTATTTTTAATATTTTAACGTTTATTTAATCAAATTAGCTTTTTTTATCATTGTCGTAAAAATTCATTTTTTCAACTTTTACAAGTCGGTAAAGCACTCATTATCAGATTATTAAAAAACACAAATGCAGTTTTTTATACAAAATTAGCCGTCACATTTTAAAAAAAAAGGGGATAGAATAAATGTGAAACGACTTTAAATTGCCCACAGAATAAACATAAATATCACATGGAACTTTATCAATCATTTTATAAAAATACTTTTGCATTAGCAGCTAGCCTGCTTTTCTTGCTATTTAATACACCGTTAGTAGCTCAAGGAAAAGCACAATTTGTGAGTTTAGATGCTGAAAAAATTCAAACAGAAATTCCTAAACGATTAGAGCGAAAATTTCGACGTGATGCTGCAAGACTTGCCTTGCGTCTGAATGCAGAACGAGAAGATTTACGCTATCAAAGCATTCCAATTCCACGTCAAAACATCGAAAGTTTTTACAATATTTTATCAGGTATTTATTTAAATAATGAGACCGCAAAGTCTATTGAAAAATGTAATGTTCATACTTTTCCAGATCCATCTATTGACCATTTTGTGGTTATTTTTGATAAAGCAGTAGAATGGGCAGAACCGCTTCGGCAAGGAATTAGTGAAACAACAAATGATGAAATCAACGACTTATTGGATGATTATGATTTGATTATTGAGAAGCACGTACAATGGAATGATACTCAGGATGCAATTACAATTCGATCCAAAGAACCATTGAATATGGCAGCATTGGCGAACGAATTTTACAATATCGATGGCATCACAGAAATTGATTTAGGAATTCCGAAAGCAGGAGGTAGTGACATTCAACTGCGTCGGGTACAAGATGGTTGGGAAGTTGAATATATCCTTCGGTTTGGGTCTTATATTAGTGGTGAAGGCAAAGCACATATTTGGAATTACAAAGCCTTAGACAATGGCCAAATCATATTTGTTTCTGAAAGCGGTGATGAAATTCCATCATGGATGCGTTGCAATTTTGTGCCACGTGGTATGTTGGTAAGTGAGCGTATTTGAATGGAAAATAATTTACTTTATTTTAAAACGCTTCCCCAACAGTAATGTAGGGCAAGAGGTTAAAATTCTCATCAAAACCTGCATCAATTCTCAGATTAATTTTATCCTGTTTACTTAATCGAACTCTCAGTCCTGCACCAAACGTAAAATGCACTTGTCTATCGGTAAAATCTCCTAATTCGGGCGCCACACTGCCTGCACCTGCGAAAACAGTTCCACCAATAAATTTCCAAATCCATTGTCGATATTCTGCTTGTAAAATCCATAATTTTTTATCACGATACCGTCCTTCAAAGAAACCTCGTAATTTTTTAGACCCACCGATGAATGCCAATTGTTGAAATGGCGGCTCACCAAAAATAAAGTCGACAAAAGCATTTGCCGCAAAAACGCCGTTCTTACGCACAGGAAAATATTGAGCGGCATCCACCGAGAAGCGGGTAAAATTAAAATCACTACCAAGACTTTTTTGATTGAAATAAAGCACTACATCCGTAAAATTACCTGTCGTCGGGTAGAATACTTGGTCTCGCGTATCTCGATTAGCCACCAAACCTAAACCTGAAATAATTCCACCATTTTGTCCCGTAATTTCATCATTAAAAAGCATTCCCGAACTATCTCGATTTTCAATTCTGTAATCATCAAACCAATAACGCGCACCGACATAGATTTTGGGCGTCACCTTTCTTAAAACATTTAAACGTATCCGTGGATAATTGGCGTCATAAGATTCCTTGTCGTCTTTATTGGTATCATTTCCTATTCCAAAAAACTGATAAACATAACGGTAATATCCTAATTCTCCATAAGAAAACCATTGTTGATTTTTGAAGTATAATTGAAATGGTAAGTAAGATAAGATTTGTTTTTCTTGTGTATAGGCAAATCCGAGTTGTGCCTGCGAAAGCTTGGTTTCTTCCCCGTTTCCACGAAAACGAAAGGCATAAATAGAAGCAGCCCCAGCCCCAAAACGCGTTTCGGGCGTATAAAAAACCAGCGGTAAAACGATGAAACTACTCTTTTTTAACAATGACCCCTTTTCGGAAATTGTATCAGTTTGCGCATTTAAAAAAAGCGAAAAACTGAAGGAAAGTAAAAAAAATAGGACGTATTTTTTCATTGAAATGAAGTTTCAAAATTAGAACTTGTCAATTGATACCTAAGAGCAAAAAAAACGATACACTCACTTAGTAGTAAATGCCGCGTAGTAATGCGAATTAAATAAAAAAACGTGCTGAAACCAATAAAGTTTCAGCACGTTTTTTTTTGATTCTACGAAAAATTTATGGGCGAGGTACTGTTTTACTAGTTCTTACGGTTTTCAAAACTTTACCTTCCGCATCAGCCATACTCACTAAATACATTCCATCAGGTAAGTCTCGCAAACTATATTGAACACCACTAAAGACAGGAAAAGCTTTCACTCGGCGACCAATAATATTATATACATACAAGTAGGCTACGCTTGAGTTATCAGTAACTGAAATATACTCCATTGTCGGATTTGGGTAAATACGCAAGGGTTCTTCGCGCACGTCGTCTATTTCGTCTATTTCTGTGAAATACTCAAATTCTTCTTCATCACAGTCCTCATCATCATGGTGAAATTCATTATTAGATGCATTAGCAGTCAGTATAGCTGTAGATGAGACTTGTGCCATCATATACGCGCTTGACAGTAATAAAATTGTAAAAAGTAAGTATCGTTTCATGTCCTCTCATTTTAACCATTACGGATTATAGAATTTTCGCTTCTCTTTTTTCCCTGCAATATTCATTCTTATTTCTCCTAAAGATGCGGAAATAATAGTTAAAAGTCAATTTTTTAGATAAAATTTAACAGAAACATTTGAATTTGCACTTTCAATACAGTGTAACAAAAGTTTCTTTGCATTTAAAACAAGAGGAGTTTGAGGATGAAAAATGATTTTGCAAAAATCATTTTTCATCCTCAAGAACCCCACACGCGTTGCCGCAGGCAACGCGCATTGTTTTTATTGGAGGTCGAAAGTTTGCAATTTTCTCCCTCCTTAAAAACCAAAGAAACTTTTGTTACACTGTCTCTATTCAACGCTACTTATGTCAAATAATTGAAAGCACTCTGAACACCAGAGAAAGTATTGGTATTCAATTTTCCTTCTGAAATTTGGTCTTGGAAGTAATTGTAAAAATGAGAGAAATCAACTGTTTCCAATGGGTTACCTTCTTCAAAATGCAGTTTATAAATCTCACCAGAAGCTGCTGTGAAAAAACCTGAAACAGCAGCATTGGTCAAGTTATCGGCCAAAGCACCAAATCCACTAAATGTATTTAGATATTTGTGCACCACGTACCCCGTCATGCGCGAAACGATACTACTTAAAAAAGAGGAAATAATTACTCGTCCTTGATGTCCGTCGAAGGGTATATCGTATAATTTACACATTTCGTCCAGCATTCGATACTGAACTGCCGTCATTGCTGCGGTATCTACTCCAACAATTGGAATAAGACTAACACCAGATGCCATCAGTGCATGTTTTTTAATAATATCATTCGCAGCATCTGCTTTCGCTTTGATAACAATATGATTTGATTTAGGAGAAGTTATTATTTCTGCCATTTTTTGAAGATTCTGATTTTATAACCTTATTTTTTAACCACTCAGGTGATTTTCAATTATAAAAGGTAAGACTAAATCAGATGTTCAAAAGAAAAAACAGAAATTTTCAGCGTCCTTTATGAGTGTGATTAGTTCATAATTTCCTTCAATGCCTGATTCATTTTTTTACGTGATTCTCGCGCTTGTACTACTTTTGGACGGGCTGCCCGTTCTTCACAGTCTGTTATTGGACAGCGTTCGCAAGTTTTATTGACTATTTTTCGAGCAATCGATGGGTCATTAAGAAAACGGATTTTACTCCGTGAATTTTCATCCAATAAAATACCAACGGTTACACTCACATTTTTATCAGGGCTAGGATAAGCAGGACGAGCAAAAGTGATGCAAAAATATTCGTCGTCGGTATCATAATATTTAGAAATTTGCGCCCCAACGATTGTCCCTGTGTATTTTCCTTCGGTTTGCATTCCGTACAAATCTTCGAGTAATGAAATTGCCAACCAACGTCTGCAATAATGCTCGTATAATCCGTTACTATGCGGGTGATGTCGATGATGCAAATGCAATTCCTTATCGATAATATAGGTATTATCCGCTGGTGTATGAATAAAACGAAGGACAAAAATTTTATTTAGTTTGAAGTATTGTGGAAGTAAATTGGTCAGCCGCTGTAGCAACATTTCGGGAGAAGCCTGGTATTTATCCATCAATCGAGTAATTGCCTCGCCGTCCCATTTTGGGCGTTTGAGGAAAGCTTCCATATCTTCCAAAAAAGTATGTCGATTAATAAGTAAGGCGGCAGAAAAATAGTTGGCCTTGAAATGATTCAGAACTTCTTCAAAACTTTCGACGCGCACCAACGAAGAAGTATTTGCTCTATCGCCAAGTTCCAGTGCATTGAACCCCAGCTCTTTCCCATATTGAAATGTCTTTTGCACATCTGTTAAACCGCTGTTCATCAATAATTTTTTCCTATTGGGAACATAAACTGACCGTAAATCTTTTAATTCCTGATAATTGCATAATCCTTCTTCATCAATAGTGTAACCAAAATTTTTCTGCAGTAATTTAGCCAATAATTCAGCAGAAATTTTTCCCCGTGTTGGTACTTTATATTTTTTGGCAAAACGCTCTACTTCCTCTTCTATTTCTCCAAAATAATTATCGTGCATTTCTAAATAAGACCGTAAAACGCCGAAGTAAAAATTTTCTTCCGCTAAAGCATAGTTTTGACTCAAATCAACTAATGTGGAAATAAAAGCCCCTACTCTCTTGGGTGCATTCGCAATGATTTCGACTACTTTTGTCAATTCAATTCCAAACAAATCAAGCGGCAATTCATTCAAAAAATTAGAATTCAACAAATCACCCAAGGGACCCAATTCTCGTGGTAAATTGATAGAAACCAATTCCTCTCTCGTGACCTCTAAGGCTTTTGCAATCGCTTCGATTTTCTCATCTTTCGGGTATTTTTTCCCTTTTTCTATCTCATTCAAATACGAAATAGACATCCCTGATGCTTCTGACATCTGCTTAAATGATAGCCCTCTTTCCTGTCGTAACTGTTTGACTTTTAAGCCAAAAATAATTCGTAAATGGTTGTTTTTAATTTTCATTGGTGCAAAAATAGTAGATTCAGCGAATTTTCGCAATGATTTTTATAATTTAAACCGCTTTCTTACAAAAAGTAGCGAATGAAAAATCTACTACACTGTGTAAAAAGTCATTTTGTATTTTCGAAAAATGGCTTTAGCCATTTTTCGAGGG